>JAWUYU010000032.1:0-20440 GCA_034110645.1 Pseudomonadales bacterium | reverse complement strand
TAAATGAGCATTGGTTTGAGGGCTGCCCAAGTCATTAATGGCAACGATTTCAAAGTTTTTGTTGTAGCCATTTGGGCCACTTTCATAAATGGCGCGAACGATGTTGCGGCCAATGCGGCCAAAACCGTTGATGGCAATGCGAATGGACACTATGTTTTCCTTTTCTTATGATATTCAACAAGGCACTTCGAGTGGCAGCCAAATTACAGTGCCTGTTTCACCTCGTGATGTACTCACTCCACAAGTAAGGGGGGTTAAGCACACTCAAGGGTATTTATACGTGCCTTCATATCTAACGTTTTTAGGTATTTTTCTACTTCAGATTTCTGTGGGGAACTAAGCAATAACCCCAGTTTGCTGCGGCGCCACAAAATATCATCGACATTACAGGCCCACTCATGTGCCACCAAATAATCAATTTCTAGTGCATATAAACCAGCACCAAAGTGCTGCCCTAAATCGGCCAACACCTTAGCATCTCTCAATATTGGATAGATCAGCGTGCCATAAGATCGAACATAGCGGGCACATAGTTCGATGGGCAGCCACGGGTAATTGCTGTTCAGTTGCGCCCGCAGAGTAGCCTGGTCTTTAAAATCGCCCCCAGGCAATGTGGAGTGCAGAGTCCATGTTGGCCCTGCATGTGCAAAATACTTCACCAAATCATTCACTGCCAGTTCAGACAGCTTTCTATACGTAGTGAGCTTACCCCCAAAAACCGACAAAATTGGAGCCATCCCAGCAGGTGCTTCAACCTCAAATGTATAGTCTCTAGTCACTGCTTGCGGTGAATCAGACTCATCGTCAAGTAATGGTCTAACACCAGAGAAGGCCCAGCACACATCCGCTGCAGTCAACTGATGTTTAAAGTGTTCATTACTTATACCTAAAATGTAATCAATTTCTGATTGAGAGATCACCACGTCAGAAGGGTTCCCTTTATACTCAATATCAGTGGTCCCAATAAGCGTAAATTTGTCTTCAAAGGGGATCAAAAATACTACACGCCCATCCTTATTTTGTAATAAGTACGCTTCTTCTTCTGTGTGAATACGAGGCACTACAATATGACTACCTTTAATGAGCCGCACTTGTTTTGGGGCCTTCTTCTGCATAGTATCTTTATAAAGGCTAGACACCCAAGGGCCTGCCGCATTAACTAAGGCTCTTGCACGTACTTGCTCGGTATCACCAGTATGAACGTTTTCTAGGGTAATAAGCCATAAGGAGTTGACACGCTTAATGTTAATACAACGTGTTTGAGTTCTTATATCCGCACCTTTTTGTTTGGCAGCTACTGCGTTAAGTACCACTAAACGAGAATCATCTACCCAGCCATCAGAGTATTCAAAACCGCGCTTGATATGTGGAAGAAGAGAGCTGTTGGTGCCAAATTTTATGCCCCTTGAAGATTTGAGCGTGACCCTTTTACTCAAGTTGTCGTAAAGAAATAAACCGATCCGGATCATCCAGGCTGGTCGTAAATGCGGGCGATGAGGTATGCAGAAACGCATTGGTTTTATCAAATGTGGTGCCTTATGCAATAGCACCTCTCGCTCAGCTAATGATTCTCGGACAAGACGGAAGTCATAATGCTCTAGATACCGAAGCCCACCATGTATCAGTTTGCTACTATTAGATGAGGTCGCTGACGCTAAATCACCTTGTTCACATAAAAGTACGCTAAGCCCACGTCCAGCAGCATCTAAGGCGATACCAGTACCATTAATTCCGCCACCAATGACGATAAGGTCACTAATATTACTTGTGCTGTCCATGGTTATTGTTTCCGTAACTTAATTAAAAAGACCTTTGCATAATATAATTTTTCATTATCAATAAGGCCAAAGGCCATCATTATATTATGCAAAAAACTTGTCTAAAAAACGGCCCATGGGCATGGGCCGTTTTCACTTTAGTCACCTAATATTACATTAGGGGTGTTCTAACTTACTGCCAACTCTTAATCAATTCATCGTAATCGATGGTGACTGGTGTTGGCTTTTCATTCGCTAACTTCGCCTTAGGTGATCCTGGCTGGCTCAACCAATATTCAGGGTCACGGGGTTCGTTAAGCTTAGGGCCAAGTTCCCCCTGCACTCCAGCTCGTTCAAGACGCGCTAAGACTTTGTCTTGCGCAGCAGCTAAAGCATCCATTGCTTCCTGTGGTGTTTTAGCACCAGAAGACGCATCACCAATGTTCTGCCACCAAAGCTGTGCTAGTTTAGGATAGTCTGGCACATTGGTTCCTGTTGGAGACCACTGAACACGGGCTGGTGAACGATAGAAGTCAACCAAACCACCTAACTCTACAGCACGATCAGTAAAGGATTGATGATTGATATCTGAATCACGGATGAAGGTTAAACCTACGTGAGACTTCTTCAAAGAAGTGGTTTTAGCCACAGTAAACTGGGCATATAACCAAGCAGCCTTTGCACGCACTTCAGGCGTTGACTTCATTAGCGTCCAAGAACCTGCATCTTGATAACCTAGCTTCTGGCCTTCAGTCCAATAAGCACCATGAGGGCTTGGGGCCATACGCCATTTTGGCGTGCCATCAGCATTCATCACTGGTAAATCAGGGTCTATTAAACTTGCAGTAAAGGCCGTGTACCAGAAAATTTGTTGCGCAACATTACCTTGCGCTGGAACAGGACCTGCTTCACCAAAAGTCATACCAGACGCACCAGGAGGAGCGTATGCATTCATCCAATCACGATATTTGGTGATTGAATAGACCGCCGCTGGGCCGTTGGTAGCACCACCACGAGACACAGAGGAACCAACAGGCTGACTGTTTTCATTAACACGGATGCCCCATTCGTCTACTGGCAGGCCGTTTGGCTCTCCTTTGTCGCCAGCGCCAGCCATAGACAACCATGCGTCAGTGAAGCGCCAACCTAATGAAGGGTCTTTTTTACCATAGTCCATATGACCATAGATCTTCTTACCATCAATTTCACCAATGTCATTCGTAAAGAAAGCAGCTATGTCTTCATAGGCCGACCAGTTAACTGGTACACCAAGATCATAACCATATATGGCTTTAAATTTAGCCTTGATAGCTGGATCAGTAAATAAGTCATAGCGGAACCAATACAAGTTGGCAAACTGCTGATCTGGTAGCTGGTATAACTTACCATCTGGCCCAGTAGTGAAAGATAAACCAATAAAGTCTTCAAGATCCAATGTAGGTAGTGTTACATCTGCACCAGCATTGGCCATCCAATCGGTTAGGTTACGCACTTGCTTATAACGCCAATGAGTGCCGATTAAGTCCGAGTCATTAACATAGGCGTCATACAAATTTTCGCCTGACTGCATTTGCGTTTGCAGCTTTTCAACAACATCTCCTTCACCAATAATATCGTGAGTCACCTTAATGCCAGTGATCTCTTCAAAGGCTTTAGCTAGTGTAGCTGACTCATAGGTATGAGTAGTAATGCCTTCTGAAGCAACACGAATATGCATGCCTTCAAAAGGTTTGGCGGCATCGATGAACCATGCCATTTCGTCCATTTGCTGCTGCTTGGTAATGGTAGAAGGTTGGAATTCGTCATTAACCCATTTTTTGGCAGCTGCCATATCAGCCACTGCGGCTTGAGCACCAAGCATCAGAACTGCAGAGGCAGCAAAAGCTGCCAAGGGCTTACGTTTCAGAACTTTCATAAAACTATCCTCTTATTATTTTTACAGTTACCAAGGCTTGCGCTCTGTGGTAACCAATTAAAGGGCAGGACTTACACAAAAACACCTAACCCAACAAATCCGAATGGAGGACCCATCTGGAAAACTTTTACTAACAACACTTATACACCAAAAACGAAAATATTCAATAAGTAATTATCGTTATCGAACATTTTACTCGTAAGTATACTTAATTGACGCTATATAAATTCGCTTATTAACACTTTCTATATATCAACACAGCCCATGCGACAGATAATGCTAATGCCCACCAGAGGCTTTGATCAGTCCAGCGTATCCATCCCAAGTTTATAAAACCAGCACTTAATATGGATAAGAATAATCGATCTCCACGGGTAGTTTCAAACCTCAACCAACCTACCCTAGGCCCACCACCTGGTTGAAAATATTCCCATATACCCATAGCTGTAATCAAGCACACCAATACCACAAAAAATATGGCCACTGGAGTGGTCCATGCCATCCAAGATAAGTCCATCGCCAACTCTCCTATACTCGGCCTAGGGCAAAACCCTTGGCGATGTAGTTACGAACAAAATAAATGACTAGCGCGCCTGGTATTATCGTTAAAATACCTGCCGCCGCAATGAGCCCCCAATCTACACCTTCGCCAGTCACAGTACGGGTAAGTACGGCAGAGATAGGTTTAGCTTCAGTGATGGTTAAAGTACGTGCAATCAATAGCTCAACCCAAGAAAACATGAAACAGAAGAATGCTGCTACACCAATGCCAGATTTAATAAGCGGCATGAAAATACGCACAAAAAACTTAGGAAAAGAGTAGCCGTCAATGTAGGCAGTTTCGTCGACCTCACGAGGAATACCCGACATAAAGCCTTCCAGAATCCATACTGCTAATGGCAGGTTAAATAGCGTATGGGCAATGGCTACGGCGATATGAGTATCGATGAGCCCAACCGATGAATATAACTGAAAGAAGGGCAGTACAAATACTGCCGATGGAGCCATTCGATTGGTGAGCAGCCAAAAGAACAGGTGCTTATCGCCTAAAAAATTGTACCTAGAAAATGCATACGCAGCAGGTAAAGCAACCACCAGGGAAATCAACGTGTTTAGCACCACATAAGTGATTGAGTTGATGTAGCCTGCTCGCCATACGGGTTCGGTAAAGATAGTAATGTAATTATCCCAAGTGAAGTTTTGCGGCCACAAGGTAAACGCACCCAAAATCTCTTGGTTGGTTTTAAAACTGGTATTCAGTAGCCAATACAAAGGGATCATCAGTAATATGATGTACACCACCGGCACTAAACCACTCCAAGCAAAGGCGTCTTTAGGCTTTAAACTAAAACTACTCTGGCTCATGACTCACTCCCAGTCTTGGTATCTGCTTTATCCATGTTAGTCACCACCGTAAAAAATGCATAACAAATCAGCAGTATGATCATAAAATACACCAACGACATAGCAGCCGCTGGACCTAAGTCAAACTGGCCTATAGCCATCTTAACCAAGTCGATAGACATAAAGGTGGTTGAATTACCTGGCCCACCACCTGTCAGCACCATGGGTTCGGTATAAATTTTAAAGCTATCCATAAAGCGCAATAGAATGGCAATAGTCAGCACTCCACGCATTTTCGGAAATTGAATGTAACGAAAGGTAGCCCATTTAGACGCACCATCAATACGTGCAGCTTGGAAGTACGCTTCAGGGATCGCCACCAAACCGGAGTAGGACAACAACACTACCAAACTAGTCCAATGCCAAACATCCATGGCCACAATGGTGATCCAGGCATCCAGCACATCGCGGGTGTAATTATAATCAAAGCCCAAACTGACTAATGTATTGCCCAACAATCCAATATCAGTACGGCTAAACACCTGCCAAATGGTACCTACCACATTCCATGGAATCAGCAAGGGCAGAGCCATCAGCACCAGATATACATTCACTTTCCAGCCTGACTTAGGCAGTGACAAAGCAATCATGATGCCTAAAGGCACCTCAATAGCCAAAATGATGCAAGAAAATAGTATGTTACGTTGCAGGGCATCAAAGAATCGCTCTGATTTCATTAGGTCTTCAAACCATTCAATCCCTACCCAATAAAATTCATTATTGCCAAAGGTATCCTGAAAGGCGTAGTTCACTACAGTCATGAGTGGGATAATGGCACTAAACGCCACTAACAACACAACCGGAACCACCATCCACCAAGCTTTGTTATTCCACGTTTTATTCATGGTTACGCCTCCCCTTCTAAGATGAATGAATCTTGGTAAATACAAATGCGGTCGGCGTCAAACTTGGCCACTGGGTCTTTCGGGATATCTGTGCGTTCTGACAACAAGGCGCTAAATTTTGACTCTCCAGCTAGTAAACGAACAATTTTATTACGCCCTAGATATTCAACACTCTCAACCACAACCGGCAAGCCTTCTGATTGGCCGGCTCTTTCATGTAGACTCACAAATTCTGGCCGAATACCTAATTCAAGTTTACCAATAGGCTCTCCATAGGATTCCTTTAGCTCAACATTTTGGCCTACCACAGTCGCACTACGATTTTTGATTTCACAGGGGAAAAAGTTCATACCCGGTGAACCGATAAAATAGCCTACAAAAGTATGAGAGGGACGTTCAAAGAGCTCCTTAGGCGTTCCAAACTGTAAGATAGCCCCGTCCAACATCACTGCAATACGGTCTGCAAATGTAAGCGCTTCAATCTGATCATGGGTAACGTAAATCATTGTTTGGCCCACTTTTTTCTGTAAGGCCCGCAGTTGTGAACGAAGCTCCCACTTCATAAGGGGATCGATCACTGTCAGCGGCTCGTCAAACAGGACGGCATTCACGTCTTGTCGAACCAGCCCCCGGCCCAAGGAAATTTTTTGCTTTTGGTCAGCGGTCAACCCTTTGGCTTTTACGTTGGCCATATGACGCAAGTCCAAGAGGTCAAGGATCTCTTCAACTCGCGGCATAATTTTTTCTTTATCAAAGCCACGATTGACCAAAGGGAAAGCAAGGTTTTGCGCCACTGTCATAGTGTCGTATACCACTGGAAACTGAAATACTTGAGCAATATTTTTGTCTTTCGTGGGTACATGAGTAACATCAGTGTCGTCGAAATAAACTCTCCCTTCAGACGGCTCTAGCAACCCTGAGATAATATTCAATAACGTGGTCTTACCGCAGCCTGAGGGACCTAACAAGGCACACGCTTCGCCATCATTCCAAACGTAGTTAATACGCTTTAACGCATAGTCAGATTCTTGCTGGGGGTTATCACCATAAGCATGAGCGAGATTTTCCAATACAATCTTTGCCATTTAACTACGCCTCCAGCGCTAAATTGGCAAGAGGAAGACCTGCCTCGTTGAAAATAAAGAAATCAGCAGGGTTAACATAAACAGTCATCTGCTCACCCGCTAAAGCTGTAATTTCACCTGCCGCTATGAAGTTCCAGTGGGCACCAAAAAAATCAAAATGGACAAAACTTTCTGAACCAGTGAACTCACTACTAGACAAATGCATACTCAAAGCCACTTGGCCAACGCCTTGCGGCTCTAGGCTGCCGTGGTAGGGCCTAAGCGCTAAATTATAACAGCCATCAGGCAGCGTGCCATGAGCGGCAACAACTGGAATCACTGGCACACCTCCAACACAGAAATGGCTGCCCTCTTTATTGACTTGGATATGGTTAACCGGTGGGTCAGAGAAAGTTTGTAAGCTGGATAAGCTGCTCGGGTAATTGTAGACATCCATGGTGGGGCCATTTTGTGTGACTTGACCATTATGTAGGGTTACCGTGTTCCCATTCAACAATAGGGCTTCAGAAGGTTCCGTGGTGGCATAAACAAAAATGGCGTTACTCTGCTCGATAATGCGAGGCAGTTCATAACGCAACTCTTCCCTAAGCTTGTAATCAAGGTTTCCTAAAGGTTCATCCATCAGCACAAGATCAGCACCTTTGACAATCGCTCTGGCAATAGCTGTCCGTTGCTGTTGACCACCCGACAAGTTGCTTGGCAAGGACTCTAAATAAGGAGTGAGCTTAAGTAATGCAGCCGCCTGTTGTACACGATTATCTATTTCGGCCAGATCAAGACCAGCAATACGTAATGGCGATGCAATGTTTTCGTACACAGTTAATGATGGGTAGTTGATAAATTGCTGGTACACCATGGCCACATTACGTTTTTGAACTGAAGTGCCTGTCACATCAGTTCCGTCAATAGACAAAGTGCCTTTAACGCATTGATCAAGTCCAGCCATGAGCCTCATTAGCGGGGTCTTACCAGATAAAGTTGGCCCTAAGAGCACATTTACCACACCCCGTTGCAAGGTTAAGTTAAGGTTCTCAAAGTGCACTTCTGAGGTGGGCGGGTTACTTACATTAGATAATTCGAGCATGTGTATACATGTTCCTTAGTTATTTTTATACGCCGGTTGATTATTTAGTTAAAACAAAAAAATATCATCAGCATGAAACATTCCTGACATCATATCATGGGTAGCATCGAAACAAAAAGAACAAAAACGAATTTAATTAGCTAAAAAAGAACATTTTTGAGCTGGCAAGTGGGTTTTTGATATTGCCTTAACTTTCACCCTAACTGGTTTGAACTTTAGACACTGCCTCCAACCACCCATCATACAAATGGTCACGGAAAGATTTGTCAATGGTAGGAGAAAAAGTCCGTTCACACTGCCACATCTGCGTTAGCTCATCCAGAGACTCATAAATATTTGCCTGCAACCCTGCTAAATAGGCAGCGCCAATCGCACTAGTTTCAACACACACGGGGCGAGCCACTTCTGCACCTAAAATATTAGCTAAGTGAGATAAGAACCAATCGTTTACCGCCATACCCCCATCTACCCTAAGTACTTTGGGCCTAACGCCATCTTGTTCCATGGCTTTTTGTAGGTCTTTGGTTTGATAACATACCGACTGTAAGCCTGCACTAACAATTTCCTTAATGCCTGTATCGCGGGTGAGGCCGAAGATACCGCCCCGCGCGTCAGGGTCCCAATAGGGCGCGCCAAGCCCAGTGAACGCAGGCACCATATAGACGCCATGATCAATCGGTGTTTCTTCTGCCAAACGCTCTACTTCACTGGCCTCACTAATCAACTTGAGGCCATCCCTAAGCCACTGAATGGCTGCACCAGCAACAAAAATACTGCCCTCGATTGCATACACAGGTTTGTTATTCAAACGATATGCCACCGTGGTGAGTAGCCGACTACTTGAAGCCAAAGGTTTGTCGCCAGTATTCAGCATTAAGAAGCAGCCCGTACCGTAAGTACTCTTAGCCATACCTGGCTCAAAGCAGGCTTGCCCAAAGAGCGCTGCCTGTTGATCACCTGCCACACCTAGAATTGGTAATTTGTGACCCAAAACATGGTCACCCATAAAACCGAAATTAGCAGCACTGTCTTTTACTTCGGGTAACATTATTGCAGGAATATTGAAAATCTCTAACAAGGTGTTATCCCAGCATTGCTCATGTATGTTAAACAATAAAGTGCGCGACGCATTAGAGGCATCTGTAGCATAAATCTGACCTTGGCTTAAATGCCACATAAGGTAAGTATCCACAGTACCAAACAGAAGCTCCCCCGCTTCTGCTCGCTCGCGACTCCCCTGCACATGATCTAAAATCCAACTCAACTTAGTGGCCGAAAAGTAAGGGTCTAACAATAACCCCGTACGTGCAGTCACCAGTTCTTCATGCCCAGCTTGTTTTAGCTCTTGGCACATTTGTGCTGTACGACGGTCTTGCCAGACAATAGCTGGGTAAATGGCCTCACCCGTCTTATGGTCCCACACTAACGTCGTTTCACGTTGGTTCGTAATACCAACACAGGTAATTTGTTCAGCCTGTAAACCACTATCCACTAAACATTGTCGGCACGCCTTTACAACCGTATCTAAAATATCTTGTGGGGCATGCTCAACCCAACCGTTATTTGGATAGTGCTGTTTGAATTCATACTGGGCCGAGCTCACTACACTGCCATCTTTCGCAAAAATAATGCACCGAGAGCTAGTTGTGCCTTGGTCAATAGTTAAAATGTATTGTTTCATTTACATACCTGTTATTGTAAACCTGTAAAATATACTACTGTATAGTCAATCTTTCACCCAAGCTAGGAAGCACCCATGTCCCAAGTACGTCGTCATGAACTTATTATAGATTTTGTCAATCGACGTGGCTTTGCAAACATAGAACAACTTACCAGCCACTTTATGGTGACGCCACAAACCATTCGCAGAGACTTAAATCAGCTCGCCAATTTAGGTCATGTACGCCGCCATCATGGTGGTGCTAGTAGCAGCTCCAGCACAAAAAACAGTGATTATAGCGACCGCTTAAGCTTCAATATGGAGGCTAAAAATCGTATCGCCGAAAAAGTAGCCAGCAGCATCCCCAATGGCGCGTCTTTGTTTATTAACATTGGCACTACCACCGAGGCTATTGCTCGTGCTTTATTACATCATGAAGAGCTTCAAATCGTTACCAACAACCTTCATGTGGCAGCTATTTTATTACCCAAGAAAGACTTCAATGTTATTATTGCTGGAGGGCAAGTTCGCAGCCGTGATGGCGGCATTGTAGGCGAACAAACCTCTGACTTTATTAACCAGTTTAAAATGGATTTTGGCATTATCGGTATTAGCGCCATTCACGAAGACGGATCATTACTCGACTACGACTACCGCGAAGTGCGCGTGGCACAAAGCATTATTAAAAACTCAAGCAAACTCATCCTCTCTGCCGACAATTCTAAATTTGACCGCACAGCCCTTGCTCGCTTAGGTCATATCAGCCAAGCAGATGATCTCTATACTGATCAAACCCCAGGACAGCACACCTTGGACATTTTGACAGCTCACGACGTAAAGCTTCACATTGTATAGGTGTATCTTGTTTAAGCGAGCTTATGCGCAGCATTAATGTTCGTTAACGAATATTATTACACGATGTAAGAACATGCAAGCTGGGCAAAAAACTACTCGATTATTTGAGGGTTTATAGTCTAGTTAACGCTCAGTATCACTAGACATAATGCCTAGCTCATCCCAAAGCTCATCTACACGCTGCTTAACAGACTCGTCCATAGTAATGGTACGGCCCCACTCACGAGTGGTCTCGCCTTCCCATTTATTAGTGGCGTCCATGCCCATTTTAGAGCCTAAGCCAGAGACAGGCGAAGCAAAGTCTAAATAATCTATAGGGGTATTTTCTACCAGCATAGTGTCTCGTGCTGGGTCCATACGGGTGGTGATAGCCCAGATCACATCTTTCCAATCACGAGCATTAACATCGTCATCGGTAACAATTACGAACTTGGTGTACATGAACTGTCGTAAAAATGACCAAACTCCCATCATTACTCGCTTAGCATGGCCAGGATATTGCTTCTTCATGGTCACTATAGCCATACGGTAGGAGCAACCTTCTGGCGGCAGGTAAAAGTCGGTGATTTCTGGAAATTGTTTTTGCAACAAAGGAATAAATACTTCGTTTAGCGCTACACCCAGCACTGCAGGCTCATCTGGTGGACGGCCAGTGTAGGTACTGTGATATATAGGGTCTTTGCGGTGGGTAATACACGTTACGGTAAACACTGGAAAGCTGTCTACTTCGTTGTAATAACCCGTGTGATCACCAAACGGGCCTTCGTCTGCCATATCACCCGGGGCTATATGGCCTTCTAAAATGTATTCGGCACTGGCAGGCACTTGTAAGTCATTAGTTAGGCAGCTAGCTACTTCTGTCTTACATCCACGTAACAGCCCAGCAAAGGCGTATTCGCTCAAGCTGTCTGGCACTGGCGTTACTGCACCTAAAATAGTGGCAGGGTCTGCCCCTAAGGCTACAGATACCGGGAAGTTTTCACCGGGGTGAGCAATTTGCCACTCACGAAAATCTAAAGCACCGCCACGATGAGACAACCAGCGCATGATCAACCGATTTTTGCCGATCACTTGTTGGCGGTATATACCTAGGTTTTGGCGCTGTTTATTAGGCCCACGGGTAATCACCAAAGGCCATGTGATTAACGGCGCTGCGTCTTCTGGCCAACAGGTTTGAATAGGCAATTTAGAAAGGTCTACTTCGTCACCACGCATCACATATTGCTGGCATGGAGGCTTACTGATGCGCTTAGGGCTCATGTTCAGCACTTGTTTATAAAGAGGCAGTTTGCCTAAGGCATCTTTAAAGCCTTTTGGTGGCTCTGGCTCTTTTAAAGATGCTAAAAGATGGCCTACATCACGTAATTTTTCTACACTTTCGGCACCCATACCAAGGGCTACTCGCTTAGGGGTACCAAACAAGTTAGCTAATACGGGGGTGTCGTAACCTTTAGGATTTTCAAATAATAAAGCAGGGCCTTCTGCGCGCAATGTTCGGTCACAGATTTCGGTCATTTCAAGGTGTGGATCCACCTCTACTGTAATACGCTTAAGCTCACCTTGAGCCTCTAACATGGCAATAAAATCACGTAGGTCTTTATATTTCACTGTCATAACCTACGCGGCCTCAATTACATCTGTTAGTTTCTAGTGCTGCTTACGCTGGCTGCTAATATTAGCTACTTACGCTTCATAGACATGAAGAACTCTTCGTTGGTCTTAGCGCCTTTAAGCTTGTCCAATAAAAACTCAGTAGCTTGGCCATCTTCCATAGGGTCTAACAACTTACGTAAAATCCACATACGCTGCAATTCGTCATCACGGGTCAATAACTCTTCACGACGAGTAGATGACTTACGGATATTGATAGCAGGGAATACACGACGCTCAGAGATCTTACGATCCAAGTGAACTTCTGAGTTACCTGTGCCCTTAAATTCTTCAAAGATCACTTCATCCATCTTAGAGCCAGTTTCGGTTAGAGCCGTTGCAATAATGGTTAAGCTGCCACCTTCTTCAATGTTACGAGCAGCACCAAAGAAGCGCTTAGGGCGTTCTAGTGCATGGGCGTCAACACCACCTGTTAATACCTTGCCAGAGGAAGGGATAACAGTATTGTAAGCACGGGCCAAACGAGTAATGGAGTCTAACAAAATAACCACGTCTTTTTTGTGCTCCACCAAACGCTTGGCTTTTTCTACCACCATTTCTGCCACTTGAACGTGGCGTGAAGGTGGCTCATCAAACGTACTAGCAACCACTTCTCCACGCACCGAGCGCTTCATGTCTGTTACTTCTTCTGGACGTTCGTCAATTAGTAATACAATCAAATGACAATCTGGATTGTTACGAGTGATTGAGTGTGCGATATTTTGCAACATCAACGTTTTACCCGCTTTTGGCGGAGACACAATCAAAGCTCGCTGTCCTTTACCCATTGGTGCGGTTAAGTCGATCACACGGGCAGTTAAATCTTCCTTAGAGCCATTACCTAGCTCCATGGTTAAGCGTTCTGTTGGGAACAAAGGTGTTAGGTTTTCGAACAACACCTTATGCTTAGCTTGCTCTGGAGGTCCGTAGTTAATGTTACTGACTTTAAGCAATGCAAAATAACGTTCACCATCTTTAGGTGGGCGAATCTTGCCTTCAATGCTGTCGCCTGTACGTAGGCTAAAGCGTCGGATTTGGCTTGGCGACACGTAAATGTCATCGGGCCCTGCTAAATAAGAAGCATCTGCTGAGCGCAAGAACCCGAAACCGTCTTGCAAAATTTCCAACACACCTTCGCCGAAGATGTCTTCACCGCTTTTTGCATGACGTTTAAGAATGCTAAAAATGCACTCTTGTTTACGCGATCGGGCAATGTTATCGAGACCCATATTTTGGGCAATCTCGACGAGTTCTGGCATAGTTTTCGTTTTTAATTCAGTTAGATTCATAAGTACAGGGGCGCCAGTGTGCGCCAGGGGGGATAATTAAGATTAGTGGGGTCGTAGGCTACGTTAGCCGGATTCATTCCCAGCCGATGAGACAGGGGGTCTTTCTGGGTTAACGACAGTCTGTATCAAGCTGGGCCAAGTGTCAACGTTAAAATACGCTGGCTAGGCGATAATGCTCTATAGCCACAGCAATATGGCCCATTTTATGCTGTAACCGCGCCATTTCAGCATGCGCTTCTTTACTTGCCTGCAAGGTAATACTGGCCTGCAAATAATCTTGTGCTTTACCCCACAACTCCAAACGCCTACATAGGCGCCCTAATGTGAGGTGTAACGCTGCACTGCCCTTCGCATTAGCTTGCCAAGCTTCAGCCTTAGTTAAGCTCTTTTGCAAGTCCGTTAACGGTAAATGTGCATACTCTAGTACCAGTTCATCTAACCACTGTACTTTAAGAATTTTTTCTATAAACGCTGCTGTCTTAATGGCAGGCTCACCTTCAATACGCGCCATTGCTTTGGCGTAAGTGACAATACTTGGCCCGTGGCTAGTAATGTTTTTGGGGGCTTTATTCCACAGCACTTGTAGTTCGTCTAGGCTACTCTGGGCAGCGCTGCCATCTTGCCTGCGGCTTGCATCAAAGGCTCGCCCGTAAGCTAATTGCTGCTGTTGCGCTAATTGGTCTTCACTAAGCTGGTTATTACTTTCTACCACCTGCAATAAACTAATAAGTTGTGGCCACATTTGTAGGCGCTGCAACAAATCCAGCAACATTTGATTAGTCTCTGCATGGAGAGGATTAAGCTGGTGCAGGCTTTGCAATGACTTAAGTGCAGATTCATCATCGCCTTGATACAAAGCAATTTCGGCAAGCTTCAAATGCACAAGCTGCTGGGCACCTGGAAACTCTGCTACCAATTTATTTAATATCTGCCGTGCTTCGCCTATTTTTCCTTGCCTACCCATAGCAGTTGCTAGGGCTGGAAGCACTACAATAGGCTGGCTTGTAGTAGGTGCAAGTTCTGCAAACTTTTTTTCTGCGCGTACATTCTGACCATCTGCCAAGGCCAACAAGCCGTGGCGAGTTTGTAACTGCATACGTTTTATACGGCTGGTCTCTTGCCAGTTACCAAGCACTCTAAAGGGTAAATTTAACGCCACAATAAAGCGCAAGCTCAAAGACATCGCCACAAACACCAAAAAAATACCTGCCAATAACACCCAAATGCTCATTTCTAGGCTGGTATCACCCCATGCCAATAGTACATAACCTGGGTCTACATTGATTAACGTGCCTAGCCCAGCACCCGCGAGCAATACTGATATAATAACCAAAATTAAGAAACGCATGGTTTATTCTCCCACCAATGGCTCTGTTGGACTTTCATGCAATGTAGCGATAAAGCCTTGCAGGGTCACCAAAGAACCACTGATATTGGGCATATTCGTCAATACCTTTACGTCATCCAGAGCATCAATTTGAGCATGCATTGCTTGGGCAACATCATCACCTGAGCGATAATATTGAGACAACAGTTGCTTTACACCCACCAATGATTGGTCATAAATGGTTTGTTGACGGCGTAAAAGTGCCACTTGTGTTTGGCTTAGCGCCATTTCAATACGCATACGGACCAACAGCTCTGCTGCAGGGGTAAGTAATTGCTGATCTCCTTGTGTACGAGACTGCACCTTAACCAACTGCTTTAACTCTCCCCATACATTAGCACCCACGTCTTTAGTACCTTGCCAAAGAGTATCAGTCCAATTCACTACTGCTGCTGGTGCGGCCTCAGAGATCGTTGCACTACTAGCTTGAGGTGTTATGTCAATGGCCGCCAGCTTACTCAGAGACTCGCTACGAGGTGGAATAAAGGTAAGTTGGGCAGCCAAACTGGAAAGCGCAGAAAGCTGAGCATATACGCCTTCTACATCTACACTAGGCACAGTAGTAAGGGCTGCTAGGTCTTCAGCGATTGCGCGCCTAATGCCATATGTACCTACTTGCTCACTATCTCTAACAATAATGTCTGCAGCCTTAAGTAAAGCAATAGCAGACTCGCTAGCTTGCTCCATAGCTAAACGCTGGTTGGCCAGACGCAACAAGTATTCCGCTTCTGCCAACTTCCACTGAGGCAATACCTTACCTTGGTCTAATTGGGTTTTAGCCATAGACTCTAAAGCAGTAACTAAGGCTTCATCCATGCGCTGTTGGTTATTGGTAAAGTCTGCCTGCTGGGTAGTAATAGCCTGCTGGGTGGCACTGTTTGCAACGTTTAAGTCATCTATTTTTTGTGACAAGGTTTCCTGTTGCTGCTGCCACTGCTGTAAATTTTTAGATTGACCACTTTGGTCTTTAGTAAGGGCTGCTGCTTGAGTCTGCGCCTGCCATTGTCCATAGCCTAAGCCAGCTACTGCAACAATTAATAATAACACCAACAACCATAACAAGCCTTGTGTGAACTTTGAAGAACCACTCGGTAGCTTTGATTTTGCCGCACTGGCGCGATCTGCAGGCTTAGAAACCTTGGACGCTTTGGTATTGGATGGAGGTTGGAGTGCCGCATTTTCAGGCGTGTTGTCGTTGGCTTTATTCTGGTGTTCTGTCACTGTTTCAGCATCCTTTTCAAAAGGCCTAATAGGCCTGTTATCACCACGCCTTATAACCATTTTTGCAGTTTATGTAGGCGCTTCTTGTTGTATTTTCTGTAACAAAGTATCGCACATAGATTGATTGCTAGCACTACTGCTAATAAGCAATGTGCGATAGCCTAAAGTTTCAGCCTGAGATGCCACTCTTGCACTAGGCAATACTAATACTGTGTGTTGTTTGTGGCACCAATGCTGATTACTTAATAGTAGATCAAAATTACCTAGCGTTTCGCCACTTTGTAAAATTACCGCTTGCGGAGCAAATCTGTCCAAACTCGATAATTGCTCAGAGCTAATGTTGGGCACCTTGCGCTGGTAGCATTGAGCATAATCCACCTTAGCTCCAGCTGCTACCAATGCATCTGATAACGTTTCTCTACCACCACAACCGCGCACTATTAATACTTTATCGTGGCTTTTAATTTGGGGCAATAAATCCGCCAGCAACGCTTCACTTGTGTCGCCCGCATTAGGCCTGCCTGCATCAATATCTGCCGCTACTAGCTGAGCCTGTGTAGTTTCACCCATAGCCCACCAGCGCACACCTAAGGGCCACTGAGGCCAATAGTCATGCACTAGGTCTAGCCAATACTGCGCTGCATTGGTGCTGATCACAATCACATGATCAAAGGTGTCCAGATCCATGGCCCACTGTTTACTTTGCAGGCCATCCTCAGATTGAGGTTCTACAGGAACAATAGCCAAACAAGGCTGGTGTTGCACCTCAAACCCATGCTCCCGCAACAGCTCGATCATAGCCTGTGCTTGCGCAATAGGTCTGGTAACCAAAACTCTCATGCCTGTCATTGCTTTGCCATTAGTAATTTGCTGAATTAGTTGCTGGCGCCGTAAATGGCTTTTAGAATTTCACCCGCACCCTGTGCCAATAAGTCTTCTGCAGCAGCAATACCTAGGCTTTCTGCATCTTCGCGTGAGCCTCTAATTTCGGTAGTCAATACACGGCTACCGTCCACTTCGCCCACTAAACCACGCAACCACAGTTGGTCGCCTTCTAATTCGGCAAAACATGCTATAGGTACCTGACAGCCACCCTCCAAGTGCTTATTTAGAGCTCGCTCAGCCATTACTCGGTCAGCCGTGTCTGCGTGATGCAATGGCGCTAACAAGGCCATAGTGGCAGCATCAGACAAACGACACTCCACACCCACTGCGCCTTGCCCTCCAGCCGGCAAACACTGCTCGTCGGTTAAGCGTGATTTAATGCGATCATGAAAATCTAGGCGCATTAAACCAGCACTGGCAAGGATTATGGCGTCATATAGGCCAGCATCTAACTTGGCTAAACGAGTATTTACGTTGCCTCGTAAATCCAATAGCTGAAGATCTGGGCGTAAGGCTTTAATTTGTAACTGACGGCGCAAGCTAGACGTGCCTACCTTGGCACCTTGGGGTAGTTCATCTAAGTTATTGTAGTGATTGCTCACAAACGCATCGCTAGGGTCTTCACGCTCACAGATCACAGACAAGCCCAAACCTTCTGGAAACTCCATCGGTACATCTTTTATGGAATGCACAGCAATGTCTGCTCTATCTTCTAGCATCGCCTGTTCTAGCTCTTTAACAAACAAGCCTTTACCGCCCACCTTTGCTAACGGCACATCTAGAATTTTGTCGCCTTTAGTCTTCATTCCTAAAATCTCTACAACGATTCCAGGATGATGACGTTCTAGTTCGGCTTTAATAAAATAAGCCTGCCAAAGGGCAAGTTGGCTTTCACGTGTGGCGATGCGGATAGTGGTCATAGACTTCAATAACTTTTCGATAGCTTTTAATAACTAGGTGAACTTGAATATGTGTTCTAGTGTACCAAATTGCTTTGCCGTGTGTGTGAGAGATGGACCAAGGGCGGTAAAGATAAATGGGCAAGATAGCAAAGTAACGATAGGTCCCATCATCATGCTGATTTATTGATCAGTAATAGGTAAAATAGGCACTAAGCTGTTCCATATTTATTAAGATTTACTTTTATGACTTCTGATATACCTTCTGATGCCAACTTTCCTTCAACCTCGAACACCTCAGAAATTCTCGATGTTGAAAACCCTCGCCGCATTCGTAGTTTTGTAAAACGTGCTGGCCGCATGACTCCATCTCAAGAACACGCCCTAGAACACTACTGGGTGCGCTATGGCTTAGACCTTAATCAGGGGGCTTTAGATTTTTCAGACATATTTGGTAATAACCATCCAGTGATTATGGAAATTGGTTTTGGTATGGGCGATTCTCTTTCTACCATGGCTGCCACCATGCCAGAGAACAACTACATTGGCATAGAAGTTCACCGCCCAGGGGTTGGCCGGTTACTTAACAACCTAGCTATCCAAGAGCTAAGCAATGTGCGCATATTTTGTGATGACGCCATTGAAGTGATGGCACAGTGTATTCAAGATGGTAGCTTAGGTGGCGTACAGCTGTTTTTTCCAGACCCATGGCACAAAAAAAAGCACAACAAGCGTCGAATAGTTCAGCCAAGTTTTGCCCAAGACATTCGCCAAAAGCTTTCCATAGGCGGCGTATTTCACATGGCCACAGATTGGCAGCCTTACGCAGAGCACATGATGGAAGTAATGGAGCCGGCCGAAGGCTACAGTAACCAAGCAGGTGCCAACGAATACTCACCACAGCCCGACTATCGCCCTAGTACTAAGTTCCAACGCCGTGGCGAAGGAAAGGGACATGGGGTTTGGGACTTGATGTATCAGAAAGAGGCGTAATTTACACCTTTTAAGTGCTTGAAATTAGGTGTGCGCTGGTTATATAGCTCACTCAACAAAATGAGTTGCCTAACCACTTTCAAAAGCTATGTTCTACTGGTATCGAAGACATGAACTAAAGCCCTCTGTGGCACAGTGGGCTTTAGTTCATATGCAGCCATTGCTGCTGCTTCTGCCACTGTGCTCACCACCAATAGCTTGTGCGCTCAAGCGGTTACTACTTCACCTTGCATTGAGGGGTTTGATCAACAACTTTTTTACCTAATGCCAACCTAAAGGCACGCTCCTCATCAACGACAGCTTGAGGGAACTGGCTCATGAAACAACAACAAACATTTTCATCAATCATTGTTCTAGGCCCATGCGGATGAGCAATGTGCCGGTAAGGTGCATGGCTATGCCCATGTCCAGAATGGCTATGCCCTTCAGCCTTTTGGTGAGAATGTCCGTGCCCATGACTATGACTATGTCCGTGCCCTTGATCGTGGCTGTGCGCATGAGCTTCTGAATCAGCTTCAACCTCTGGCTGAAATTCGGCATGATGATGATGAACTGTAACTTCACCAGCAGCCAATCTAGATTGAAACTTTTCCATAAGACCATCGTTCACAGCAGATTGAGACACTGTTTCTTCAATTCTCTCAGCAAAGGTATTGATTACATGAGACTGATCACGCAGGTAATCCGCCACATGGAAGCTAACGTCGGGATGATCAACAGCAACCTTGTCTATATAAGCGTGAATACGACCAATTAACTTGCCTGAAAAAAGAAAATACGGGGCCACTACTATTTTCTTAAACCCAAGTTTCAATGCCATTTCTAAACCCCTACCAACTGAGGGGAAAGTGACGCCAGAGTATACTGTTTCGCACCAACCAAAACCCATGTTTTCAGCCACAATGCGGGTTAGTTTGGTAACCTCTGCGTTAGCGAGTGCAACAGACGTACCCCTACCAACTACCACCAGCATAGTGTCGTATAAATCACCAGGTTTTGGCATTTCAACTAGGTTAACAGCTTCCATAATTCTATGTTGAAAGGCCATGATCATTTCGTCATGTAAGCCAAGCTCTTGACCATATTTAATGGTAAGCGCAGGATTTTTCTGCATATAAGTAATTAATACTGACGGGATGTCATTTTGTGCATGGGTAGCTGAAAACAACATACCCGGCACCGCATAAATATTAGTAATACCTTTTGCTATCAAACGATCCAAAGCCATATGAATATTGGGTGATGAATATTCTAAAAATCCATATTCAACCTCTAGGTTGGGGAACCTAGCGCGTAAGCCAGTAGCCAGCAGACTGAACTCTTCTTCAGCGATTTTGGCTCTGCTTCCATGGCCACAAATAATAATTCCAGAATTTTCGGGTAAAGAATTTAATAATGACATGAGAATCTCCTTAGGGTGCAAATTATACAGTCAGATAGACCAGGTTAAATACCCGATGCGTCAGATAATTCACCATATGCGCCGAACGCGTACATTTAACATTGGTCGT
>JAWUYU010000031.1:0-8209 GCA_034110645.1 Pseudomonadales bacterium | reverse complement strand
TTGCCCAATCCAACTGTTGGGGCGACAAGTCTGAATCAATGAGCAAATCTGATATGCCAATTACCCCTGCCATCGGCGTGCGAATTTCGTGACTCATGGCGGCAAGAAACTGAGATTTGGCAAGGTTCGACGCTACGGCTTCTATGGCCTCTTCGGTTGCTTCGACTAGAGCAAACTCCTTCTCTTTTTCGGCGGTGATGTCATGAACGATTCCGAATAACTGTGATGGTGCGCCATTGTTGTCGAGTTCAACCTCCCTATTCAAATGAATATGGCGAGTCTTTCCCAAGATAATGATCCTGTATTGAATGTGTTTTTTGTAATTTGGCAGGCTATATACTACACTTCTGCCTTGTTTAAAGCGTTCTTTGTCTTCTGGGTGAATTAAATCTATCAACGCATCAATACTAGTGAAATAATTTAGGGCTTCGGGCACGCTAAACCCATATATTCGTGCAAACTGCACTGAGCACGACATTAATTGGTCATTCACAAGATCCCAGCTAAAGTGCCCCATGTTGCCCATCTCTTCTGCTTGATGATAGAGCATATGGCTTCGTTGCAACTCTTCTTCCACCTGTCTTATTTCGGTGATGTCCTGAACGATTCCAAATACCTGTGATGGCATTCCATTTTTGCCCACTTCAACCTGCCTACGCAAATGAATATGGCGAGTCTTTCCCAATATGATGATCCTGTATTGAATGTTTTTTTTGTTATTTGGCAGGTCATATACATTTGTGGCTTGTCTGAAGCGTTCTTTGTCTTCTGGGTGAATTAAATCTATTAACGCATTAACACTAGTAAAATAATTGAGGGCTTGGCGTATGTTGAACCCATATATTCGTGCAAACTGCTCTGAGCACGAAATTAATTTGCCCTTTACAAGGTCCCAGCAAAAGTGCCCCATGTTGCCCATGGCTTCTGCTTGATGATAGAGCATATGGTTTCGTTGCAACTCTTCTTCCACATGTCTTATCTCGGTGATGTCGGTAGAAATGGCTCCTAAGCCATCAATCTCACCATCACCATTAAATACTGGAAACTTTATTGCTAAAAAGGTGCGTGGCTGGCCTTTTTTATTCGGCTCGACTACGAATTCGCGAGTCTCAGCTTTCCCAAAATTCAGAACAGATAGATCATGTTCTCGAGTAACAGCGGTCAGCCTTGGGTCAAGAAAAGTGGAGGGGAGCATCCCCACTATGTCTTCATTTTTAACGCCAAATAATGTCTCAAATTGTTTGTTGATTCTGAGATAGCGACCTTGTCGATCCTTCAAATGCACTTCTACAGGTGCGTTATCCATGATGGCATCTAGTTGCTGCTTATAGGCTAGGAGTTCGGTGTTGGATTGAGTAAGGCTAAGTACCTCTTCATGGAGGCGTTTATTTTGTAAAGTAAGCTTTTTACAATTTAAATTTTCATTCACTGAGGTCACACCACGTAATTAAGCACTAGATTGAGAATAGTTAACACTAGTTAGCAGTGTGGTATCTTTTCACAAAGTCCTTATTATTACTTACAATGTATGTAAGCTTTAAAAATAATCATAATCGATAAGACCTTTGCACAACGATACCAAAGACCTGCGATATCATGAAGGCTAATAATACACTTACTTAAAGTCTTTTTGGCGCCAAAGAACACTGGCTTTGAGTAAAATTAGGTTATAAGTTTAGTTATCTCTATAGTGCTGACGAACCAGTGGTAAGGCTATCAGAGGTTTGACCACGTCATTATTCCCCAACTTTTTGATAGCGAACGATATTTTATCTTACCTATTGGGTTTAAGTTTGTTGAGTCGAGTCTATGTTCAGGAGTGGCCCAGTTGACTATTTAAATATTAACTCATCCACATAAAGCAATTAATAAATGAGTCGTCCAGAAAACCTATAGATCCAGCACTAGCTTTGCAGAAGAGGCACGCGAAACGCAAACACACATCATTTTATTTGAAACCTGTTCTTTTTCTGAGAGTATGCTGTCACGATGTTCTACAGAGCCTTCAATAACTGCAGTAATGCATGCGCCGCAAACCCCTTCTAGGCAGCTGTAATCTACTTCAATACCTTCCTCTAGCAGCACGTCTATGATGCTGTCGCCTTCCTCAATAGTATAAACGGCTCCCGTTGAGCTTATTTCAACTTGGAAGTTATTATCCTGCCCAGTATCAATAGGTAAGGCACTAAAACGCTCTAGATGCACTTTTATGTGTGCAGACTCGGCGGCTTGCTCTACGGCCTGCATCATGGATTGTGGGCCGCAAGTATAAATTGTTGTTTCTCTTGGCAGGTGAGTAAACACTAAATTGAAGTCTATTCGACCACTTTTTTGGGTGCTATGGATGTGGAGATTATGGCCTAAATCTAAATCATTTAATAAATTAGCAAATGAGGCATCGGCAGATGACTTCACAAGGTAAAAAACGGTGACATTGTGACCGCTAAGTTTGAGCTGATGAGCCATAGAAAAAATAGGTGTTACGCCAATGCCACCTGCGATGAGAGTGTAGTGGGGTAGCCCATCCTGCAGAACAAAGTTATTGCGGGGTTGGCTTACTGTTAAAAGATTATGTTCATCCAGTTGGTGCATTTGTAATGACCCACCGCGGCCTTGGTCTTCGCGTTTTACGGCAATACGGCAGGTTTTGTGGTCTACTGAATAGCTGTAGATAGAATACTGACGCATGAGGTTGTCTTTAAGTAAGACGTCTAAATGCGCTCCAGGTGCAAGGCCTTCAAACAACGCACATTCGGTGTGTAGCTCAATCGAACTAATGTGGTCACTTAGCTTTTCCACATTACTAATACGGCAGGTGAAACGTTGTGTATTCATTGAGCAGTTCCTGGTAATGAGTGCTTAGGTCCAGTACATTTTTAAGCTGGGTTTTAGAGTCAATCCATTGGGAGTTAATTATTTAAATTTAGCTGATATTATTAATGAACTGGCTAAATTCACTCTCTTCAATAGCAACATCGTGGGTGATGTTTGGGTAAGATTTAGTAGTTACATCTGCATTAAACTCCATATAAGCTTCAATGCGTTCTTGTTGCATAAAATCACGTTGCGCTGCAAAATTTCTATAGGTTTTAGCATGGCGAGGAATGTGGCCTGTATTTTCGCCTAATAAGTCGGCAGAGAATAAATAAGTCACATCGCACTTTGAACCAGAGCCTAAGGAAATGGTGAGCATAGACAAACGCTGTGTTATTTCTGCAGCTACCTTGGCAGCTACCACTTCCATTTCTACAGCAAATGCTCCTGCAGATTCAAAGGCCTTACAGTCATGAAAAACTTGAGAGGCTTGCTGGGCATTACGACCCACGGCGCGCATACCACCCACCCATGTAGCTTTAGGAGGCACTAGCCCAACGTGAGCGATCACTGGCACACCTTCTCGTGCCAAGACTTCAACCACCTGCGGGCTCATGCCACAGTAGATAGATTGAGCGCCAGCTTCCATTGCTTTCATCGCGTCACGCAAGGCCTCGTCTGCATTAGCGTGACGTCCCCAGGTAAGGCCAAACTGAAAATGTGTTTGAGGGATAAGAGCAGGATAGCCATAAGTATCCTCACCAAATGCAGTGCCTATCATATCAATACCAGCTTGCGCCGCAGCGATGGCTTCTTCTGCTCTTGCCACCTGCACAAAAGAGATCTGCCGCACACCCTTTAACTCTAATAACTCTTTAACGCTCAGTTTACACATGGGTATGGATACAGGTTTAGACATGGGCTTTCTCCGAACGTGCTTTAAGAGACTGTGATTTTCGTTTCTGTATAAACTGCTTATGGGACTCATCAGTTCCATCGTGAAATGATCCGGCCCATTGGTCCATAGGTACCTCTAAGCCGCCATAGTTGCATTCAAAAAAACGATGGTGCAGTTGATGATGAAAAGTGCCCAAAGCTATCACCATACGGCCACCAATATTGAGGCCTTGAAATCCTGTGTGTGTAGAAATAGCGCTAAGGGTGTAATACTGCAAGTGAAAAATAATGAGTAACGGGTTAGCGGCTACAAAAAAGTGAATCATCACTGATCCTAAAAATAATAGGTGCTCAATGGGGTGCATAGACATGCCAGACCAAGGAGCAACATTGGTGTTACGATGGTGTAAATGGTGGATTGTTTTATACACCGGTGGCCAGTGTAAAAAACGGTGTATCACGAAAAAGTAAAGAGTTTCCCAAATAGGCACCAAAAAAATCAACAAAGCTAATAAAAGATAATCGTCTGTCAATGACAACATGGGCACATAGCCGTTGGCCAGAGACCACATCATCAGAACTTCGTAGCCTGTCCAAATAGTGACACCGCTAGCGATAGACCAGAAAATATTGTCTTTAACTTGGGATTGAAAAGTAAATTTATTGTTCTTTTCAATCTGTGCGCGAGCGTCATATTTCAGGTCATTATCTTGTTTTTTAGAACTATAAAAGTATAAATGTAGCCCGCCAGCAATGAAGGTCATCAACACCAAGTTACGTAGGTAAATTTGAGTGATCCAACCCAGTGCAAATTCACTACAAGCCTCAATGGCTGGATGAAAAAACACCCAAGATAGCACTGATAAAGCTAGGATGATAAGCCGTTCTGAAAGAGGGAACCAACTTGAAATCATCCACTTAAATGCTAAAACTAAAGAAAAAGGGGTACGAAAATAGGCTGAGCTTTGCAGTGGTAAGGGGGGTAGATAATGCCATACCTTTGGTTTTTCTCTTGTTGTACTGGACTTTGGTCTGGGATTTGGACTAAATCTAGGATCTACGTGAGGGGAGTTCTGTGCAGTAGACATATGAGCACCTCTGGTTATTGGTAGGCATATTTGGTACAAGCAACTGCACAAGCCTTAGATTATGTACAAAAATATCCCACATAAAAACCACAGGTACAAACTAATAATATCCTTTATGCATCAGTTTATTTGATGCATAAGGAAGTTATAAATCGCTATGCTTGGGTCATAAGCCAGCCAAGAAATTGTACAGATGCTGGGCTTAACTCTACCGTTTCATCCCATAATACATGATAACCATAACCCTCTAAATTGATGTCAAACGGCGTTATTAGTGAGCCATTTTCAAGCTCCGCATCTACCAAGCCATCGGCAAGCATAATGCCTTGACCATCTAGTGCTGCCTGGGTGCGCACCACAGGATCTGCAATCACTCTACTGTGGATAATGGCTTCTTCAGGAACGCCAGCTTTGCGCAGCCAATCAGGCCAA
This sequence comes from Pseudomonadales bacterium, assembly GCA_034110645.1. Lineage (GTDB taxonomy): Bacteria > Pseudomonadota > Gammaproteobacteria > Pseudomonadales > Balneatricaceae > Njordibacter. The sequence goes on along the minus strand of JAWUYU010000031.1, from coordinate 2,978 downwards.
AGATCCACATTTTCTTGATCACGAAGTAGGGTAAAAGAAGCCAAACTAATAGGGTGATTTTGCAATGTATTGTGGCCCTTTAGTAGGTCTGGAGAACACACAGGCATCATAGGCATGGGCATCAACTCTCTTGAGATTACCCCTTCCCAAGGGGGCTTTCCCCATCGAATAGCAAGATCATACTTGCCTACTTTAAAGTCTGGAGTGTTTACAGAGTGCTGCAGTTGCAGGGCCATATCAGGATGAGTGTTAAGAAACTGAGTGAGAGGTTTAGATAGCCAGCGGGTAGTGAAATAAGTGCTGGCTGCAATGGTGAGCGTGGCGATGTCTTGGCTATTGGTAAGTGCTGTTATTTCTGAATCAATGTCGATTAAAGCTCGGCGTGTCACCTTGTAAAGTCGTTCGCCAGCATCGGTTAGGCTAACTTGCCGTATTTCTCGCCTGAACAGTTTGAGACTGAGCCTAGTTTCAAGTTCACGGATCTGATAGCTCACTGCGCCTTGGCTCATGTACAGTTCTTCAGCAGCTTTGGTAAAGCTGAGATTGCGAGCCGCTACTTCGAAGACACGTAAGCTATTCAGGTAACGGTATTTTTTAAACATCCACGCACTATGTGCTAAATTTATTGATTTATCAATCGATTGGCAGCTTTTAATACTTAGCTTATGATTTGTATCTCTCACGCACTTTAAAGTATGCACAACTGTTCCGTGAAGACAGTCTTCCTTAAGCTTTGCAATTATTTGTGGTGGAAAATTTGGATGTTCTGGCCATCTCTGATAAAGGCTTGCGCAAAGTGATTTCTTCTTTCGTTCTGAGGCCATGGACCTATCGGTGGTGGTTCTGTTCAAAGGCTTGGTTAATCGGCCCTGTAGGGGCTCCACCGTGTAGTTTACACCAACCATTAATATTGCCCTTGTGCTTGCACAGGCTTCGTGATCGCGTTCTGGCCCCACAGATAGGTAAAGTGTTTAGGCCAAACTGATTAGCCTGTAAATGAGCTTTATAGCCCTTTTTTTGCATTCACATCTACCCAAATAAGTCGAGATATTAGCTGATTGAGCGTAATACTCTAGCTTTGATGGTAGCTCAGATCTAGGGCAGTAATAATAGAATTACTGGCAGGCACATACGAGGCATAGGCAACCAAATATGAGCCAAGGTAGGTGTCATTTTTTGTTAAATCTAAGTCTCTGGAATACCTAGACATTCTGATTAAGTATTTGGGGATCTACAATTCCATCCAAGCGGCTACGGCGACATATACATTTTCACTGCACAACTCTGGGATAGGCACACCGCTTTCAGCTTGCTTGATGATCTGTTGAAAACTATGAAGACAATTAGGCTAAAAGCGCTTTTTTACATAGCGCTAAGCTAAACCTAGCATCAACTAATATCACGCTAAGCCACTACCTATCTAAAGGCAGGCAGCGAGTGGGTAGGGCAACCAACTAAGCCCACCCACCTTAACGGACATGAACCAGGCCTTAGTGACACAAAAAATGTGTGTGCACCAGGCTAAAAAGTGAATTTCAGTCCTCAGCTCTTTGTTTCCTTTCAGCACGTTCCTGCTGCCTCTTGGGCTCACCGTATCGAAACTCTAAAAATGTGAGAACGAGACCTATGAACATGATCACGAATACAAACATAGCGATACCCAACAAGTTGTCGGCAATCATGAGTCATCCCTCCTAGCTAGCAGGCTTGACAACTTGAAGTAGATACCGAACGCTAGAATAGACGGCACCCATATAGCAGTGAATAACCCTTCCAACTGTTTACCCTCAAACCAGAGTAACCCAGACACTGCAAAAGACACCGCAACTGCCAGTAAAATGAATAAATCTGATAGTTTGAACATACTAATTTCCTTACTTAATCATTAATTTATTCCGGATAAGGGCCCGGATGATCCCCTCTAAACTCGGTGAAACCCAACAGATGCTATTAGCAGTCCAGCAATTGTGATGGCCGCAGGAATGCGAACCCCAACGATACCGAACACGTCAACCATGGATGGTACTAGGCCAGTAAACCCAAGTGGCACCCAAAGGAAAAATGGCGTAGCAATAATGACGCCAAACCAGCCTGCCATACGCAGTAAACTGAAACCACCGCTTTGAACGCTGGATGGGGGTACTTTTTCGTCATCATTCATTAATTCAGGTTTGTTTTTCATGTGGCTCTGGTATAAAAATGTTGTCTATACGCATAACGCTAAGCGATTTCAAGCGAGTAGATACTTGTTTCTGGCAAAATATATGTGCCGGTTCCTCTATAATATCTAACATTTAAGATCATAAATCAATACTTTATGCCGCCTGTTTATGAGTTATGAGTTATGAGTTATGAGATATCCTAAAGCCCTATTCTTTCGTTAAAATGGCTTTTATGTTGACCTTCCTGCACTGGAGCTTAAGGCAAGTGGCTAAATGTCAGGCTAACTTGGCGCTAGTCGATAAAATGATTAAGTACCTTTGGCTGTTCAGGTTGATTGTTAATTATTTTAGCAAAAATCTAAATCTAAAACGCTGAGCTAACCTGCCACACCGCACAGGTTCATGGTTGGCCCACCAAAGGTCGCCTCGCCATTACTTACGCCTTTGTCACCAAATGGGTATTAAACCTATGCACAACACTGGCCCTGATTGATCGGCTTAGTGTTGGCTGCATACTTCAACCTATATGCACTTTGAGGCCTATAAACGGTTGCAGAGCGAAGCCACGTTCTCCCATGCGTTTAAAACCTTCGCAGAATTTCTCTTACAGATTTCCTCCGCCTCTGATCATTCGGACTAAGGTGTGTTGGGTCGCATCCAGAACTGAACCATGAGGGTAATCCCCCCATTAATAACCTAGGTTAAAAGTAGAGATTTAGGCAGCGGCCAACTTCATCATTGGTGTAATGCCGTTTAACGCCATATTCGGACGCTCGTTATTGTAGATCCAAAGCCATTGAGTTGCACGATTTTGGA
>JAWUYU010000030.1:0-16353 GCA_034110645.1 Pseudomonadales bacterium | reverse complement strand
ACTTCAATGCGACCATTCAATGAATTGCGACGGAATAATAGATCTGGCTTACCGGCTAAGGTGGCCGCTTTAACCGTGTCTACCAAATCGTTATTTTGATCCAATAAAGCGACCTTAGAACCACCAGTAATGTACAAACCGGCTTCGATGATACAGCGATCACCAATAGGAATACCCATGCCTGCATTAGCACCAATGAGGCTATCTTCACCCACAGAGTTAACGACCTTGCCACCACCAGATAACGTACCCATGGTAGAACAACCGCCGCCCAAGTCACTGTTATGGCCAACGGTAACGCCTGCAGAGATACGGCCTTCGATCATGCCGTGGCCCAATGTGCCTGCGTTAAAGTTAATAAACCCTTCATGCATTACTGTGGTGCCTTCGGCTACGTGAGCACCTAAACGTACACGTGACGCATCACCAATTCGAATACCTTTAGGTACGGCGTAATCGGCCATGCGAGGGAACTTGTCTACCGCGTTAACGTGCAACCATTCGCCACGTAAACGGGCATCCATTTGGCGTTGAGTTAAGTCGTCGATGGCAATAGCGCCTTCGTTAGTCCAAGCCACGTTAGGCAAAAGTCCAAAAATACCGTTAAGGTCCATAGAGTTGGGTTGCTTAAGGCAATTAGAAAGTAACTGTAGCTTTAAGTACACTTCTGGTGTGCTCTGTGGGCCACAATCGGTTTCTAATAAGGTGATTACCATAGGCTGACCTTCGTCGGCTGCCTGTGTTAACCATTTGGCATGGACGGCTTCACCAGCAATGGTGCATGCTTCGGCCAGTTGGCTTGCTTGCTTAGCATCAATTTTTACAGCATGGTTACCGGTAGCTAAGTGGCTTCCTAACACACCTGCAATGGCGGTAACTAAGTTAGCACTCGGGTTTAAAGTAGGCTGTGGGTAAAACACCTCTAACCAATCTCCTTGGCTAGATTGGCTACCAATGCCAAAGGCAAAACTAAAATGGCTCATGTAACTCTCCAATAAATAATAGGTTAAAACTGATAGTTTAAAACTTACAGTTTGAAAATAATGGCATATTCTTCGGCTTTAAAACCCACAATGGCCTGAATGTGTTGTTCATTTTCTACTATAACCAAAGGTCGTTTGATCATAGATGGGTGTGCTGCTAAAAGCTCACAAACTGTTTCTTCATTTACAGCATCTTGTTGCTCTGCAGGCAGTTTACGCCATGTGGTGCCACGTTTATTAAGTAATACTTCCCAGCCCACTTGGACTGCCCAGTATTGCAACTCTATAACGCTGGGTGGTTGTTTTTTGTAGTCTCGAAAACTAAATTCAATACCAGCATCGGTGAGCCATTTTTTGGCCTTTTTAATAGTGTCGCAACTGTTGATGCCGTGCATTTGTACTTGAGTCACAGGTGTTTCCGAGTTGGTTCTAGAGGCGTTATTGAAGGGTTGTAGGTGTCCCTAAAAACGAACACCAAATAATACCAGAGATGAGGCTTGATTAGCTATGTAGGATTGCACTCACATAACGCCTAAGGCCACATCTCTGTGTTGGTTACTTGTAGTTGTTGTGGGAAGGTTGAGAAATTTAAAGTTGGAAAAAATCCATCAGCATAGCATTAAACAAATGTGGCTTTTCCAAGTGTGCTGCATGAGCACAGCCGGGAATTACACCTAGCTGAGCTTCAGGGATAGTGTTCCATAATTGCTCTGGTTGGCTCCACTGATAAGTTCGGTCACCGTCCCCCCAAAGGATTAAGGTAGGTGATTTTATCTGCGTAAGGTACGACACTCCAGACCAAGTTTCCATAGCGCTAAGGCCAGCCAGTGCAGCCTGAAGAGATGCTCTATCTGCAAGTTCTGCACATATATGGTATTGGGAAGCTTGCTCTGTTTCAATGAACCAGGTGGCTGCAATGCGGCGGCCAGTTGACTGAGGTCCATCGCTTACTACTCGGCGTTTAGACTCGTCAATAGTCTCAAATCGATTAGGTAACATACCCACTGGGCCGGTACCGTATAAAATCAAACAATCGATTCGAGATGGGGCCATCGCAGCTATTTCTTGCACGATCATGCCGCCCATTGAGTGCCCTAACAAATGGAATTGATCGACGCCTTGTAGGTCAAGCTGATGAAGTACAAATTCTGCATGCCCTCTAATGGTTTCAGGCGCCTCTAGGGCGTTATTGAGCCCAAATCCTGGTAAATCAACAGTGATCACATGAAAATATTGGGAGAATAAGGCGACTTGCTCAGACCATTGGGAGCTGCCGCCTAAATAACCGTGAACGAGCACTAAGTGCTTCATTATTGATACGTACTCAGTAATGTTGCAAGCTTAAAATTAATCACAGTAGCACCTTATTTTCCATTACCTTGAACTATTCTATCTAACATCATGGCACAGAATAGTATTGCAAATCCTGCCAGGATGCCCTGACCAACGTTGGCATATTGTAAGGCTTCTAGCACATCCTCTCCTAGCCCTTTTGCGCCGATCAAAGATGCCACTACTACCATTGCTAAGCTCAGCATAATGGTTTGATTCACCCCCGCACGGATAGATGGACTAGCCAACGGCAAATCCACACGTGTGAGTAAGTACCACTTGCTGGCTCCAAAGGAAATAGCCGCTTCACGAACATGTTCTGGCACCCCTCGTAAGCCCAATACGGTTAAACGTACAACGGGAGTGCCACCAAATATCATGGTAGTTACCACAGCCGCAGCTTTGCCCGTGCCAAAAAAAGCAATCACTGGAATCATAAATACGAAAGCAGGCATGGTTTGCATGAAGTCCATAACCGGGCGAATGACAGCGTAAAACTTAACTCTGCGGGCACAATACAAACCTAAAGGTATACCTATGAGAATAGATAAGCAGGCGGCTGTTCCCAGTAAGGCCAATGTGGTCATAGACTTTTCCCAAAAGCCTAGTAGCCCAATATAAAGTAAAAAAACACCAGAATACATGGCAGGGCGCAAACCAGCAGAGAGCCAGGTTAAAAGAATGATGAAGCTTGCTATTACCATCCAGGGGGTTTCCACAAAGATCATTTCTAACGCCTCTAGCATTAGACGAATACCATAGGTGATAGAGTCAAAAAAGGCTTCGCCATTGATTACGGCAAAAGAGAATAAGTTTTCAACCCAGTCAATACTAGCTAGCCTGATGCCATGCTCGGTTGGAAATTCGATGAGCCAAGGGTATAAGCCTGGAAAACTATAGTGAGTGACTGTGGCGCTTACTATTAAAAGAACAAAACAGGCTGCTAATAAGATCTGTTTGGTAGGCATGCCTGCAACAATGCTTGAATCTAGTAGCCAGTCAGAAAAGCGCCTTTCAAAAAGTGTGTTAGCTACAACCGTTTGAACTATCTTCACCCCGATTAAGGTAGCGATTCCAGTGAGCGTGATTACCAGGCCGGTTCCTTCTAGTTGCACAGCCTCCAGACGAATTCCACCAATAGCATTTTCCAGTGATTCTACAGTACGTGTATAAACATCTATTTTATCAGTGCTGTTTTCGATGGCAGATGCAAGTTGCTGGCGTCGTAACTCAAGCGTGCCTTCAATGTTAGCAATTCTTTCCCATGCTGCGTTGGCAAGGTCACCAAATAGACCACGAATAATCTGTACTAAGGCAAACGTTTCTACGATTAAAAATATAAGTCCCCAGTTCCACATGCCGCGAGCGGCAAACCAGATAGGGCCAAATACACCTGCCCATAGGTTAAAGGTCCAGACAAATCGTGAATCATTACCAATACGGGTGAACTGTGCGTCATAATAATCTGCATTGGTTCTGACAAACTCGATTACCTGTGTTTTTCGGTCAGCTAATGAGTCTTCACTAGCTGTAGGTACATTTTCATTTGACGACTGTGGGGTTAAATTGTTCATGAGACTTCGGTTCCCTCTTCCACAACCTGTAATATGTCTCGGCGGGTTACAACCCCAATATCAACACCATTTCTGTGCACGATAATAGGCATCTCTACATCAATAGCTAGCCGAATTAATTGACTTAATGATTCGTCCTCTTGCACCCGGGGTGCATCTTGAGGGGGGAGTCCATTGGAGACTTGATACTCGGAAAGTGGCTGCATTACTGCATGTGCGCGCACAATTTTAAGCCTGGATATTCCAGCCACAAAATCAGCTACATAATCATCTGCTGGATTCATCACGATATCTTCAGCAGTTCCAGTTTGTATGATTCTTCCATCTCGCATGATGGCTATTCGGTCACCTATACGTACCGCTTCATCAAGATCATGAGTGATGAATAACGTGGTTTTTTTCATGACAGCAGACAGTTTAATAAATTCATCCTGCAATTGACGCCTAATCAAAGGGTCTAGGGCGCTAAAAGGCTCGTCCATTAATAATACTTCTGGGTCGGCTGCTAACGCTCTAGCCAAACCTACTCGCTGTTGCATGCCGCCAGACAATTCATGTGCATACTTATTCCCCCAGGCACCTAGCTCAACTGTTTTGAGCATTTTGGTGGCTAAACGAATTCTTTCATTTTTATTCATTGAGCGAATTTCAAGGGGCATCGCTACATTGTCTAATACCGAACGATGAGGTAACAATGCGAAATTCTGGAAAACCATGCCTATCTTTAAATTACGAAATTTTTGTAGCTCTTTGGGATTCAGAGCCATTACATCAGTACCATCGATCATTATCTTGCCGGAAGTAGGCTCTAGTAAGCGATTAAGGTGACGAACAAGAGTCGACTTGCCACTACCTGACAGGCCCATGACACAAAATATTTCACCTCTTTTAACACTAAGGCTTACATCGGCAACACCAACCACAGCGTTGTATGTATCAAGCACTTGTGATTTGCTTAGACCGTCTTCCCTTATTGCGTGTAACGCTTCATCAGCTTTATCGCCAAAGATTTTCCACACGTTTGAAATTTCGATCACAATGTCATCGGGTGTTTCAATAGACTGAGTTGGCATACAAGGGACCTGTAAGAGGGTTAACAAAAGCAAATCATAAGACTAAGGGGGATATAGATCAGACACATCTGTCCATAATGAAGCCTTTGCACGACCGTGCAAAGGCTTTAGAGTGATAGTTGCATCTAGGAGATTACATTCCTAACCATGCATCCACACGTTCTGGATTATTAGCAATCCATTCACTAGCAACGTCTGATGCTGCACGGCCTTTGCCTGAAATTTCATAAGCAAAGCCACTCACATCGTCTGCATTTAAAGAAAAGCGGGCAAAGAACTCTGCAATGGCAGGAGAGCGTGCTGCTAAAGATTTCGACCATGCGATCTGAACTTGTTTAAGTGCATCTTTGGTGGCCACTCTTGAATCGGTATACCAATCAGGTGAGTCAGAAGGCTGCACCATGATGTAATTGGCAGGGTCATACTTAGGCTCGGTTAACATAGCGACATCAAACATGTACCAAATAGCATGGGGCTTATAGCAATAGAAAGCGTAACCTTCATTTTTAGCAATGGCATCCTTTACTCGAGCAGTTTTAACGCTTTCTTCTGCGCGAATGGGTTCAATAAATGGTAGCAAATCATAATCTCGTACTTTTACTTCGTTGACGTTGGCAGAAGCCCAGCCAGGAGCACCGATCCACATTTCACCTTTACCATTGCCATCACTGTCCATTTTCATGGCAACATCTGGTCGACCAAGGTCAGCTATATCAGTAATGTTGTTTGCATCAGCAAATTGTTGTGGCACACAAAAGCCTTGATTGCCCTCATAGAAATTTTTACTTAGGGTGACTGTGCCAGCACCATCAACATATTTATTGGTAAAACTTTGCTGGTTAGGCAACCAAACATCGGGATGCACATCAATGTCGCCTTTACCTTGGTCCATGCCCTGGAAAATGGTGGCATTATTGCCAGGCACAAGGTTAGCCTCACCCCCTATACGCTCCACCACAACCGCCTGCAATAGGGCGGCTATCGCCTGTGCACCGGTCCATGAAGGTGCGCCAATATTGACAGTTTCCCCAGCAATACTGGATCCACTACCCAGTGCCAAACTAAGCGCACATAAACTGCTAACAATTACCTTTTTCATTGATTTCTCCAAGTACGTATGTGGATCACATGTGCCAGTATTAATAGCTGTGACCATTTTTATTTTACAAACACTAATGAACACATAGTGGTTGCTCCAGCAGAATTGCCTGACAGGCGTCATCAGGCATTTAAAAACTCAATTATCTTTGCCATAGCGATTATCGTGCCAAGTAAAAATTATCATATAAAACAATGCTATAAGTAATTATTCGCTATTAATATAATCCGCATATCCTGCTATTGGTGCATTAAAAATTAAATTCACTGCGATCTGCACTAATAGGAAGCGTCCACCATGGGCCTACTAAGGTTGGTTTAATACTCTTAGATATATCCGGGAAGATCGAAAGCTTCAGGGTAACCAAATAGAGAAACACTACCCCCCGTATGCAAAAATACAACGTTCTCTCCCTTTTTAAAATGGCCTTTACGAATTAGATCTATCAAACCAGCAAAGCCTTTACCCGAATAAACCGGGTCGAGTAAAATGCCTTCATATTGTGCCAACATTTTAACCGCCTCAACCATTGAACTAGTGGGCTGCCCGTAGCCTTCGCCCACATAATCACTATTAGCCACCACCTTTTCGCGGGCCACAATACTTGGATTTAGCCCCATATACACTGCCGTGCGCTGAGCTAAGTCATACACCATTTGTTCCTGCTTTGCTTGCGGTGCGCGAACTCCAATGCCATAAACAGGAATGCCACTATTTATACCTTCCATGCCCAAAACTAAACCGGCCTGGGTGCCTGAACTGCCAGTCGCGTGCACCAAATGATCAATTTTTAGTGAGCGATCATTAGCTTGCGTAGTGAGCTCTATCGCAGCATTAACGTAACCCAGTGCGCCAATTTCATTGGAGCCACCGCCAGGGATAATATAAGGACGTTTGCCATCATCACGTAGTGATTGAGCAAGTTCTTCCATGGCTGCGTGCATGTCAGTACCAGCAGGGCGTGTTGAAATAGTTGCACCATGCAGTTGGTTGAGCATAACATTGCCATTTAGATTGTAAGCGTTGTCTTCAAAGCCCGTTCTGCTTTCCAATAAAATATGGCACTCCATGCCTAGTTTTGCTGCTATCGCACAAGTCTGGCGGGCATGGTTAGACTGGGTTGCGCCTTGAGTAATAATAGCATTGGTTTTGTGATCCACAGCGTCGGCCATTAAAAATTCAAGCTTGCGGGTTTTGTTACCGCCCGAAGATAAACCAGTACAGTCATCGCGCTTGATCCATAGATTAGGACCGCCGAGGGCTTTAGAAATATTCTGCATGGGCTCTAAAGGTGTGGGCAAATGAGCAAAGTGTAAGCGAGAAAAGTTAGAAGTATGCATGAGACGTTCCATAATTAATTTAATGCATAATCACACAAAATATTTTGCAATAATAATGCTAATTCTTTACTATAACATTCAATAATTGAATGTTAGTAAGGTGGCAGACTCATGGAACTAAAATGGCTTGAAGACCTATTGGCGCTGCTCGAAGAAAAATCAATTACCCGCGCTGCTGAGCGAAGACATGTGACTCAACCTGCTTATTCGCGCAGGGTTAGGCAGCTAGAGGAATGGCTCGGGGTAGAGCTTGTTAATAGAAGTACCAAGCCGGTTGATATTCGGCCCATTGGCTTGGCTATGGAAGGCGAGGTGCGCGACCTAGTGAACCGCTTCTATGCTTTGCGTAACAAAGCCCATGAGAACCAAAATAAGATAACCTTTATCGCGCAACACACCCTATCGGTGTCTCGCATTCCCCAGATTGTTCGTACCATCAATAAACTTTCACCAAAAACGAGTTTTCGTGTTATCCCTGCAAATAACTATTATTGTGAAACACTATTTCTCAAGGAGGGTGATTTGTTATTGTGTTATCAGACAAGCAGTCGGCCTATCAATTTCACCCATACTTCCATCCTTAAAACAAAACTGGGTAACGAGTGCTTATTACCTGTGGTTTCTAGAGAGTTGGCAGCCAACATGGGTCCCATTAAAGAGGGTATGAAGTTGCCAATACTAATGTACCCCAAAGGTGGGTTTCTTGCAGAGTCTTTGGAGAATACATGTTTACCTCGGATCTTTCGTGACTATCGTGTTGAGTTAGTTTGTGAGTCTGCTTTTTCTGCCAGCTTGAAGGAAATGACATTAGGCAGTATGGGCATAGCTTGGTTGGCTAAAGACTTGATAGAGGCAGAGTTGGACAGCGGTGAGTTAATTTCCTTAGAAGAACCTCTAGGATCTGTGGCGCTAGAAGTGTTGCTCTTTTGTCGGGAGGATGAAGGGAATAATCTAATCACCAATGCTTTTAACATAATAGGGTCCATTTAAGAGGTTCCCAGAAATAGAAGTTCCCCGCATGATGACTGAAGTAGGGGGAGCTACCTCAGATGTAACGGCGTCATATGTTCAAGCATTCAGGTGCTACTTATCCAAAACGCTACAAATATCGTCTTCAAGTGTTTTCAACAGGTTGTGGTCAATAATGCGTTCGCCATTATCGAGGGTAATAAAGAACACATCATCTACTCGGCCGCCAATAGATTGAATTTTTGCTTTCTGAATGCTAATTCCGAGGCGCATAAACACTAAGCCTACTTTGGCCAATAGACCTGGTCTGTCTGCACTGGACAGCTCTAGCCGGGTCCAGCTACGGCCTTCTGGGTTGCTTAAGCTAACGATAGAGGGTTGATTGAATAGTTTGTGGGTTCTAGGCTGGCGTTGTTGAACAATGTAGGCAAACTCGTCGGGATACTTCAAAGCATGGGTGAGGCGCTGTTGTAGTTTTTGCAATAACGCAGGTGTTTGGTTAATGGTGTTGCCATTGGTATCCAGCACCACAAAGGTGTCCATACTGTAGCCATCTTCCGTAGTAATAATACGAGCGTCTTGAATGTCGAGGCGTAGCTGGCCAAGAATGGCGCAAAGGGCTGCGAATAAGTTAGCTTTGTCTTGGGTGTAAACGAACACTTGAGTACCGCCTTCAAAGGCGCTAAAGGAGGTTTCGCTAATGGCCACCAAGGGGCCATCGATCTGGTGGTTCAAAATGGTACGGGTATGCCATGCAATGGTTTTGGCGTTTTCACGGATAAAGTAGTCATCACCTAAATTCTTCCATAAGCGCATTACCGAGGCAGGGTTAAATCGCTGCGCTTGTAACAGTTTTCGGGCATCGGTTTGGCTTTGCTCAATAAGGGCGTGGTGATCTACAGGTACATCTAAGCCTAGCCGCAGCACTCGGTTAGTAGCGGTATATAGTTGACGTAAAAGGGATGCGCGCCAATTATTCCAAAGTTCTGGGTTGGTGGCGTTAATGTCACAAACAGTGAGTACATAAAGGTAGTCTAGGTGTAACTTGTCACCCATTTTGGTAGCAAATTCATGGATGATATCAGGGTTGCCAATATCACGCTTTTGCGCGGTCATAGACATGTGCAGGTGATTACGCACTAACCAGCTAACCAGTTCTGTGTCCCACTTGCCTAATTGATGTTGTTTACAAAAATGACGCACTTCTTCAGCCCCAACAATAGAGTGATCGCGGCCACTTCCCTTGCCAATGTCGTGATAAAGGCCAGCAATGTAGAGTAGTTCAAGCTTAGGTAATTCGTGAACTAAGCGACCGGCTACAGGGAAGCGTTCTTGCTGTTTTGGTAGCAGCAGTTCACGCATTTTTTTCACTACTTTCATCGTGTGGGCGTCAACAGTATAGATATGGTAAAGATCGTGTTGCATGCGGCCAACGATCTTATTGAACGCTGGAAGGTAGTCGCCTAATACGCCTTGGCGCTGCATTTCTAACAAGGTATGAGACATGCGTTCTGGAGATCGAAGTAGCTCCATAAAGAGGCTGTTCACGCGAATGTCTCGGCGATACTTGTCATCGATCAAGTGGCGATGGGCTTGAATGAGGCGTTTGCACTCGGCCCCAAGGGCGTGGCATTGAGGGTTTTGAGCCAAGATAACAAAGGCTTCCATGGTGGCAAATGGATGACGTAGAAAGACACTAGGATGGCAGGCCTGCAAGCGCCCATTACGCAGTTCAAAGCGTCGATTGATTGATATTACTAGATCTTCATCATGTGCATGTAGGATGGCTTGGTCAAACAGCTGGAGTAACGTTTGGTTAAGTTCTGATAAGTGCATTGCCGTGCGGTAATACCGGTGCATAAATTGCTCAACGGCTAGCTCATCCTCATTATCTTCATACCCAAAAAAAGCTGCTAGTGTGCGCTGGTGGTCAAACAGTAATCGCTCTTCTGGCCGCTTTGCGATCAAATGCAGTGCGTAACGTATGGTCCATAAGTAATTAGTGCCCTTTGTTAGGGTGTCTAGCTCCTCTTGGCTAAGATAGTCGTGGTCAGAGAGTTGTACCATGTACCTCAGGCCAAAATGACGTTTTCCAATCCAGCCAATGGTTTGAATATCGCGCAAGCCACCGGGAGAGTTTTTGATATTGGGTTCAAGATTGTATTCGGTCTCGTTAGTGCGTAGGTGCCTTTGTTGCTGGGTTTTAATGCGGGCTTTGTAAAAAGCTTTATCACTCCATGCTTGTTCGGAAATAACCCAATTAAAGGCTTTTTCTCGCAAGTCTGCTTTGCCGATAAGGGTGTGGGATTCAAGTAGGCTGGTGGCGATGGTAATGTCGTCTTTAGCTTGTTCGCAGCAATCCTTTAGAGTGCGAACGCTAGAGCTGATTTGTAGGCCTAGGCCCCAAATAAAAGTAATGAAGTCTTGGGTGCAGCGATGCCAGCTGGATTCCTCAAGATCGTTACCTAACAGAATAAGTAGATCGATGTCGGATTGCGGGTGTAGTTCGCCGCGACCATAACCACCTACGGCAACTAACGCCGCTTCTGTTGGCCATTTGTATTGTTGCCACGCTAAGCAGAGTACCTGATCCACTAACCATGCGCGGGCATGGATGAGTTCGTAAATACGAGTTTCTTTATGCTCGTTGAATAAATCGTCGAGTGTGGTTTGGCCAGCATGTAATGTTGCCTTTAATACTTTCAGTATTTCGGCAGAAGTGTGGTCAGCAAGTTGTTGTAGCAGTTCTTGGTTAATGAGCTGGTCTTGCAGTGCTTTGCTAACCAAAGACACAGCTAGACCACTTCTTCTTGACGAATAGTCAGGTTTTCATAGCCATCGGCAGTGACCAAAATAGTGTGCTCAAACTGAGCAGATAAGCGTTTGTCGACGGTAGTTACTGTCCATCCATCATTCTTATTAAGTTTAACATGGCGTTTGCCTGCGTTAAGCATGGGCTCAATGGTAAAGATCATGCCTTCTTTAAGCTCAACGCCTGTGTTTGGTCTGCCATAATGAAGCACTTGAGGGTCTTCGTGAAAACCAACTCCAATTCCGTGGCCACAGTACTCTTGCACAATAGAATAATGGTTAGCTTCGGCATGTACTTGTATTACATGGCCGATATCACCAAGACGAGCACCGGGCTTCACCAACGCAATACCTTTATATAGGCACTCTTGAGTAATGGTCACTAAACGCTCAGAATGAGGAGCTACGATGCCTACAGGGAACATGCGGCTGGTGTCGCCATGATAGCCGTCTTTAATCACGGTGATATCAATGTTCACCCAATCACCATTTTTAAGTGGTTTGTCGTTGGGGATGCCGTGGCACACCACTTGGTTTACCGAAGTGCAAATGGATTTAGGGAAGCCATGATAATTTAATGGCGCTGGAATAGCCTCTTGTACGTCTACAATGTAGTCATGGCAAATTTCATTGAGTTTGTTGGTAGTTACACCTACTTGCACATATTCGTGGATCATCTCCAGGACTTCCGCCGCTAAACGGCCAGCAATACGCATCTTTTCAATTTCAGCGGTGTCTTTAATTAATATATTCATGTGTTTCTCAATGCTTCTTTATGCTGGAAAGGCTATCTGTATGGTAAACCATATTTCGAACAATTATATCAGACATAGTCAGTTCATAGCTTTGAAGTAGAATTTTTTCTATCGTAGGGTGGTTTTTGTTCTATTCAGCGGGTAAACAGGACGGTTTGTCCATCAAATATATTCTCCATGTGGGTCGACAGTTCCCTAGCGAGCTGATTATCCACTTTATCGATTACAAACCCTTAAAATCACTTATCCCTCCGATTGCTTTTGATCTTTCCTGCTTGTTATGGTATAAATTGCGCGCCTGAATTCGATCTGAACTTTTTTAACGAAAAGAGCTACGTATTCGGAGCTTAACTATAACGTCACACATAAATCGGCACATGGTTCCGGGTGTTGGAAGTCTGCTTTAAGGCTTTTGATCGAACTATGGTTCTTACTTTTTTTCAAGTATTAAGTAGGACGAGGATTTATGGAGGCCTAACCCATACAAAGGAAATTAAAATGACTAAAGTAAGTATGCGCGACCTGCTTAAAGCTGGCGCCCACTTCGGCCACCAAACACGTTACTGGAACCCCAAAATGGGTCAGTACATTTTTGGCGCTCGTAACAAGATTCATATCATCAACCTAGACCAAACCTTACCAGCCTTGAACGAAGCTCTTGCTATCGTTGAAAAAATGGCAGCCAACAAGAACAAGGTATTGTTCGTTGGTACTAAGCGCGCGGCAGGTAAGTTGATTAAAGAACACGCTAGTCGTGTTGGTATGCCTTACGTTAACCATCGCTTGTTGGGTGGCATGTTGACTAACTACAAGACTATTCGTCAGTCCATCAGTCGTTTCCGTACCTTAGAAACACAGTTCGGCGACGGTACGTTTGAACAGTTGACTAAGAAAGAAGCGTTGATGCGTCAGCGTGAAATGGAAAAGCTTGAGCGCGCAATCGGCGGCATCAAGGACATGGGCGGTCTTCCTGACGCATTGTTCGTAGTAGACGTTGAGCATGAGCGCATTGCTATCAACGAAGCTAACAAGTTGGGCATTCCTGTTATCGGTATCGTGGATACTAACAGCAACCCAGACGGCATTGACTACGTAATCCCTGCTAACGACGACGCTTTACGCGCTATCGAAATCTATGTTTCTGCTATGGCTGATGCTTGTGCATCAGGTAAAGACGATGGTACTTCTGTTGCTGGCGAATTCGTAGAAATTGCTGAAGAAGCGGTAGTAGTTGCGGAATAAGCCTAAGCCTTTGGTTTAGCTAAGCGAATATACAAAAGGGAGCTTGGCTCCCTTTTTTTTAACGGCGTCCAATGTGGCGTTGAGAACCAAATTTGAGGATTTTCTAATGGCTGCAATCACTGCATCTATGGTTAAAGAACTGCGCGAGCGTACTAGCTTGGGTATGATGGATTGTAAAAAGGCCCTTGTTGCTTCTGAAGGCGATATTGAGAAGGCAATCGAAGACTTACGTAAGTCTAGTGGTATGAAAGCGGCAAAGAAAGCGGGTCGTATTGCTGCTGAAGGCGTTGTGTGTGCAAAAGTTGCTGCCGACGGTTCTTTTGGGGTGTTGGTTGAAGTGAATTCAGAAACAGACTTTGCAGCCCGTGATGAAGGCTTCCTAGCTTTTGTATCTAAGGTAACTGACGCTGCTTTTGCTGCTAAGCAAGACAACATGGCAGCCTTGATGGTGGGCGATTTGACTGAAGCTCGTGAAGCTCTAGTTCAAAAAATTGGTGAAAATATTACTCCTCGTCGTATCGTTATGCTTGAGGCCGCTAACGTTGCAGCCTATGTGCACAGCAACAGTAAAATTGGTACTTTGATCGCGTTGACAGCTGGTGACAGCGAATTGGCGAAAGACATTGCTATGCATGTAACTGCTGTGAACCCACGTGTAATCAGTCGTGATGATATGACTACTGAAGAAGTGGACAAGGAAAAGGAAATTATTAAGGCGCAGCCTGATATGGCCGGTAAGCCAGATGCCATCGTTGACAAGATGATGATGGGTCGTATTAACAAGTTCTTAGCTGAAAACAGCTTAAGCGAGCAACCATTTGTTAAGAATCCAGAGCAAAAGATCAGCGACTTGCTAAAAGCTGCAGACGCTAGCGTTTCTGCTTTTAATCGTTTAGAAGTAGGCGAAGGCATTGAAATAGAAGTAATAGATTTTGCTGCTGAAGTAGCACAGCAGCTTAAGGGTTAAGCCCTATTAGCTTGCATGAAGCGCCGCCATAGTGGATTAGTCTGCTAAGGGGGCGCTTTTTTTTTGACTTAAGCCAAGCGCATAACTTGCCCTTGAGCTGTTAATACGTCACTATCTTATTGTTTTGTCAGCGCTATATGTTCGTAATAATAATATAGCGGTTGCACATTAATTTTTTGGAGAAAAGAAATGCCAATTTCGGATAAGCGTCAACCTCGCTATAAACGGATTTTGCTCAAGCTCAGCGGTGAAGCACTGATGGGGAGCGAAAATTTTGGTATTGATCCTAAAGTTTTGGATCGTATGGCCCTTGAAATTGGCCAGCTGGTAGGTATCGGCGTACAAGTGGGTTTAGTGATCGGTGGCGGCAACTTGTTTCGTGGTGCCGCGCTCAGTGAAGCTGGTATGGACAGAGTTACAGGCGACCACATGGGTATGTTAGCTACGGTAATGAATGCCTTGGCTATGCGAGACGCTTTAGAGCGCTCTAACATTACCACCCGTGTGATGTCAGCCATTCCAATGAGTGGCGTGGTAGATCATTATGATCGTCGTAATGCCATGTTGTATTTATCGCAAGGTAATGTGGTTATATTTTCTGCCGGTACAGGTAACCCATTTTTCACCACGGATTCAGCAGCCTCATTGCGTGGCATAGAAATCGAAGCAGACGTCGTATTAAAAGCGACTAAAGTAGATGGTGTTTACGATTCCGACCCAGTTAAAAATCCAAATGCAGTAAAATATGATTACATCACCTTTGATGAAGCCATAGAAAAGCAATTAGGTATTATGGACCTTACGGCAATGTGTTTGTGTCGTGACCAAGAGATGCCGGTGCGAGTGTTTAATATGAATAAACCAGGTGCTTTAGTGAATCTAGTGGTTGGTGGCCATGAAGGTACTTTGGTAAATGTGACCTTGCCTCAGGGCGGAGAATAAAATGATTAATGATATCCAGCAAGATGCCAACGGGCGAATGGACAAAAGTATTACAGCCCTAAGCGAAGCTTTTAAGCGCATCCGTACTGGCCGAGCTCATCCAAGTATTTTAGACAGTGTAATGGTATCTTACTACGGCAGTGATACCCCGCTTAACCAGCTAGCTAACATCTCGGTTGAAGATGGTCGCTGCTTGGCGGTATCTCCTTGGGAAAAACCGATGATACCAGAGATAGAAAAGGCCATTATGAAGGCTAATTTGGGTCTAAATCCATCTACCTCTGGAGACTTGATTCGAGTACCTATGCCGGCGCTCACGGAAGAAACCCGAAAAAGTTTTATTCGTGGTGCCCGTGAAGAAGCCGAAAAAGCCCGCGTTTCTGTGCGTAGTATCAGACGTGACGCGAATGGCGATATCAAAGAACTTTTGAAAGACAAAGATATATCAGAAGATGATGCGCGCCGTGGTGAAGAGATGGTACAGAAGGTAACTGATGCACACGTTGCAACGATTGAAGCAGCCTTGATAGCAAAAGAAAAGGATTTGATGGAGGTTTAACCTGCATCCTTGGTTATGATAAGGCCCACATTAAGGATTAATGTATGATCGACCCGCGCGAAGCCATTCTGGCCAGTAAGCTAGAAGCACTGCCTGAACATGTTGCTATTATCATGGACGGTAATAATCGATGGGCCAGAAGTAACAACCTGTCAGGGGTGGCTGGCCATAAAGCTGGCGTTGATGCAGTAAAGGCGGTTATTGAAACTGCTGTACATTATAAAATTCCAGCGCTTACTTTATTTGCATTTAGTAGTGAAAATTGGCGCCGGCCCCCGCTGGAAATCAAGGCGCTGATGGATTTGTTCGTTTACGTATTAAAACGTGAAGTGAATAAATTACATGACAGTAATATTCGGTTACGTATTATTGGTAATACATTCGCCTTGAGTGCTGAGTTACAAAAGCTGATACGGGCAGCTGAAGAAAAAACACTCTCTAATACAGGGTTACAGTTGAGCATAGCTGCCAACTACGGCGGTCGATGGGATATTCTTCAAGCGGCCAAGAAAATGGCTGCCGAGCTCCAAGAAAGTGGCAATACGCCAGACTCTATAAGTGAAGACGATTTTGGCAAGTACCTTTGTCTGGGTGACTTACCAACAGTTGATTTATGTATACGCACTAGTGGTGAGCAGCGCATAAGTAACTTTTTATTGTGGCAAATGGCCTATGCAGAATTTGTATTTGTAGATGCCCTTTGGCCA
>JAWUYU010000029.1:0-20771 GCA_034110645.1 Pseudomonadales bacterium | reverse complement strand
GGGTTGTGGGTATTGTTAGCCACGCCTTTGATGCGGATACCTTAAGTTTTGTAGAGAGTTTACGTGATACATTGCTCATTTTTTTGGTGTCTTGGTTTTTAATGCGCTTAGTGAATGTGGTTGTAGCCATGTTAGCTCGCCCGGGCAAGCACCGAGATGCATGGGACAAAACAACAGTAGAAGCGATGGGTAAGCTCGTTAAGGCGGCAGTTATCATCACTGCTATTTTGGCACTGATGCAACATTTTGGTTTTTCTATTTCCGGTGTATTGGCCTTTGGTGGGGTAGGTGGTATTGCTATTGGTTTTGCTGCCAAGGACCTGTTGTCTAACTTTTTTGGTGGTTTGATGATCTATATGGATCGCCAGTTTTCTGTAGGTGATTGGATTCGTTCGCCCGATAAAGAGATTGAAGGCACTGTTGAATACATTGGCTGGCGCATCACTCGTATCCGCACCTTTGATATGCGCCCACTCTATGTGCCTAATGCTACCTTTACTAGCATTTCTGTAGAAAATCCGTCGCGTATGCATAATCGACGGTTCTACGAAACCTTTGGTCTACGCTATCAAGACCAGGACAAAGTACAAGCGATTACGGTAGCAGTGAAAGAAATGCTGTTGGCCCATACAGCTATAGATACTAAGCAAACACTGATGGTCAATGTGAACACTTTCAATGCTCACAGCGTCGATTTTTTTGTGTATACGTTTACCAAAACTACTGCGTGGGCTGAGTTTCATGAAATTAAGCAAGAGTTGCTTGGTTTGATTGGCAACATAGTGGCGCAACATGGTGCAGATTTTGCGTTCCCAACTCAAACTATTCAATTGCTGCCTCAGCAGTTAACGGACGCCCACAACTCATGAGTAAGCAGCACTATATTTTTGGTTACGGCAGTCTAATTAGTAGTTCTAGCCGTCGTATTACCGGTATTGCTGGTGATTCGTTGGCCGTGAGAGTGCAGGGGTTAGAGCGTACTTGGGTGGGCTGGAAGGGGACTAATATGCGTGCCGTTGCAGCAAGACCGATGATGGGTGCGTGTTGTAATGGTGTGCTTTTTGAGGTGCCTGAATCGGAACTAGAAAAATTTGATGATCGAGAGACCCATTACATAAGGACTCAATTAGATCTGTCTCAGATAGATTACTTACCAGGCCACCAAGCGTTAGAGAGTCATAGTCAGGTATGGGTGTATATATACAACCACCAAAACCAAGGATTGCAGAGTGCGCCTATTGTGCAGTCTTATCTTGATGTGATTCTTTTGGGCTGTCAGGAAATAGCACCCACATTTGCTCAGGAATTTATCGAAAATACCCTTAATTGGGATGTTTGGCATGACGATCGGCATCAGCCGGTTTACCCGCGTGCTCAAGCTCATTCTGAAACCGTGCAACTAGACCAACTGTTGGCCCAATTGCTTCCTCAAGCATTTACTCAACGATGCTTGGCGCCGTAAGGTCTATTAGCGGAGGTTCATTTACAGGTGCTACTGAATCTGTTTCTACACTAATGGCTAAAGCAGCCTCTGTAATAGGCTCTAGAATAGGCTCTGCGGGTGTGTAGGGGATAACTTTAACCAGCAGCACTAGTTTAGGGTGGTCTAAATAGTGTAATTCATTACTACGCATTTTACGTCTTTGGGTCAGACTGTAGCGAGTCTCTACAATGGGCACTAAACTTTGCCCAGCACTCAATAGGTTTTGCTTGGCGCGCTGACTGCTAGTGCTTTGGATGCTGGGAAATTGATTTAAATGTAAGTCGCTATGAACATGTAAAAAGCGTCCCTTACTGAACCCTAAGCTACCTTCAAGCTGTTGATGTCCAGCCCATGCATAACCCCCTCTAATATCGACCCAATTAATGGTTTTATTGCCCTTTAAAATTTGACGCCAGCTTTGATGTACTAGAACTTTATAGCCTGCATTTTTTTCTAGCATACGGGCTTCATTTTTAAGAATGAGTTGGTCTGTGGGTAAGCTTACAAATTCAACATTTTCTAATAAGTTTCGGTCACTTTTTTCTGGGTCAAAAGGAGTAAGGGTTTGGCCACGATTCCATGATATTGGTGGTGGCTGAAATGGAAAGGATTCTAGTGTGGGAAGATGATCTGTGCGTTGCGCAATAATCACTTCTATTTGATACCAAGTATCATCCTTCTTGCCGGCGGCCAATACAAGCGTGGGTTGTAACATTAATAAAGTTGCAACTAGCATAGTGAACAGGTGGATCTGTGAAAATTGCCAATGTGAAATGTGTTTAGATCGCATGCCTAGCTCAATAGTTTAATTAGGTCTTCCATTCGTTGGAAGCGAGTTTCTGTTTTTTCCATAGCTAAAGTAAACCGTAATTTGGTTCCGCCCTCAAGCTTAAAGTTACGAGGCTGCGTTTGCACTAACTTTACTAGCACCATAGGGTCTATATTGGTGTCTTTGCCAAACTCCATACGGCCACTGCCTGCGGAAGCTTCAATACGTGTAACACCAATAGCTTGGGCTTTTAACTTTAGACGATTTTGACGGAAAAGATTTTTTATTTGATCTGGAAGTAAGCCAAAACGATCAATCATCTCCACTTGTAACTCTTTTAATGCTGCATCGTGCTCGGCGTTGGCTATACGCTGATACATCACTAAGCGGTTGTGCACATCGGGTAAGTATGTCTCGGGTATCAGCGCAGGTAGGTGCAAATTAACTTCAGTGCCTCGTCGAAGAGGTTGGTCTAAGTTTGGAGTTTCGCCTCTTTTCATGGCTTCAACTGTTTGGTTAAGCATTTCCATATACAAACTAAAACCAATACCTTGCATTTGGCCGCTTTGTTCTTCGCCTAATAACTCGCCAGCGCCACGAATCTCTAAATCGTGGCTTGCCAGGCTAAAGCCAGCACCTAATTCGGCAGTAGCTTCAATGGCTTCAAGGCGTTTCTTGGCATCTTTACTTAGCAGCTTGGGGTGGGGAGTCATCAAGTAGGCATATGCTTGATGATGAGAGCGGCCTACTCGGCCCCTGAGTTGGTGTAATTGCGCCAAACCAAACTTATCAGCTCGCTCTATAATTATGGTGTTGGCGGTGGGTATGTCGATACCCGTTTCGATGATTGTGGAACACACTAGTACGTTTGAACGTTTATGGTAAAAGTCACCCATCACCTGTTCTAAATCTCGTTCACGCATTTGCCCATGGGCTACGCTAACTCTAGCTTCTGGTACAAGCTCGCGCAGCCTTGCTGCACTGTTTTCTATGGTTTTCACTTCGTTGTGTAAGTAATAGACCTGCCCACCACGTAGCAATTCTCTCGATATGGCTTCCTTAACCAGTTTTGTGTCGTCTTGGCGAATAAAAGTTTTAATGGATATTCGTTTAGCCGGTGGTGTTGCAATAATAGACAGGTCGCGCATGCCTGCCATAGACATGTTTAATGTTCTAGGGATAGGCGTAGCAGTGAGGGTTAATATGTCTACTTCTGCACGCAACTTTTTGAAAGACTCTTTTTGATTGACACCAAAACGATGCTCTTCGTCGATGATGAGTAAACCCAAGCGTTTAAACTTAAGTTTGCCTTGCAATATCTTGTGTGTGCCCACTAAGATATCCAGAGTGCCATCTTCAGCTTGTGCCATAGCCTTGTTTTGTTCTGCTGTGGTTTGGAATCGCGACATTACACCAACATTCACAGGCCAGTTAGCAAACCGGTCTTTTAGGGTTTCATAATGTTGTTGGGCGAGCAAGGTGGTTGGTACCAATATGGCCACTTGTCGGCCGCCATTAACAGCCAAAAAGGCCGCACGCATGGCCACTTCTGTTTTACCAAAACCTACATCGCCACAAACCAGCCTGTCCATGGGTCGGTCGGCCATCATGTCGGCTAGAACCATTTTTATGGCTTGCTCTTGATCAGGTGTTTCTTCAAATGGGAAGTCATCAGCAAAAGCTTGATAACTTTCATCAGGGCGAGGGAAGGCATAACCGTCTCGTGCTTCGCGCAACGCATAAATGTGTAACAGCTCTGCGGCAGTGTCTTTAATTTTTTCTGCAGCTTTACGCTTGGCCTTAGTCCATTGTTCGCCGCCTAACTTATGTAGTGGTGCGTTTTCACCACCAGAATACCGTGATAAGAGCTCGATGCCAGATACAGGTACATAAAGCGTTGCTTCGTTGGCATATAGTAATACTAAGAATTCAGCGTCTTGGCCATCGATGCTTAAGGTCTGTAAGCCGTTATAACGCCCCACACCATGGTCTTGGTGTACTACGGCGTTGCCTATGCTTAGTTCTGCCAAGTCATGAATAGCCGTGTTAGGGTTTTCTGTGGCTTTGTCTCGGCGCCGACGTTGTAATACTTTTTGGCCAAATAACTGAGCTTCACAAACAACAAGAAGGTTATGATGAGGTAAGTTTAACCCTTGTTCTAATGGTGCAACACAGATGGCAAAGTGCGGCTTTTTATTAATGAAATCGGGCCAATTTTCTACATCATGGGGGGGCTTAGGCAATACTTTAAATAAATCCAGCAATGCTTCTTTTCTGCCGGCCGATTCGGCGCAGATTAATATGTTTTGTTGCTGGTTTTGTAATAACGTTTCTAAAGCCAGTAGAGGCTTGGCCAGTTGATTGTTAATAGCCACCTGGGGGCTTTGTGCACCGCCTAAGTTGTATAGCCCTTTGTTGGCTTCAGGTCCTACCAAGGCGCCTTCTTGTAGCTCAACAATAGGAAATTTTTTGATGCCTGAGAACATTTCATCGGTAAACAAAAATAATTGTTTGGGTGCTAGTAAGGGGCGCTCTATGTCATGGCCATAATCTTCATAGCGAGATTCGATGTCGCGCCAGAAATGTCTGGCTTGGGCTTCAATATCGCCTTGTTTTACCACCAAGGTGGAGCTTGGAAGGTAGTCCAGTAGGGTTGACATGGTGTTAAAAAATAGAGGTATGTAGTACTCGATACCAGCAGGAGCAAAGCCTTGACTTACATCTTGGTATACAGGGCAGGCTTTTGGGTCTAGATCAAACTGACTGGTAAAGCTTTGCCTAAAGTGGCTAATGGCAGTGTCGGTTAATGGGAACTCTCGTGCTGGGAGTAGGTTGAACTCGGTAATAAGGGCTGTAGTTCGCTGACTATCAGCATCAAAGTAGCGCAGGCTTTCAATTTCATCGTCAAATAGCTCTATGCGCAATGGTGCATGGCTACCCATGGGATAGAGGTCAATTAATCCACCTCTTAATGCGTACTCACCGGCTTGAGATACGGTTTCTGTAAGTAAGTAGCCCGCCTGGTCTAAACGTTGTCGAAATTGAGTTTGGGGTAGCTCTTGTCCTGTAGCTAAGGTAAAGCTGTTGCCTGCCAAGTAGTTCATAGGGGGCAGGCGGTGTAGTAGGGTGGCCACTGGAACGATGACTACGCCTTTACTTAAGTGCGTGATTTGGTTAAGAGTACTAATGCGCTCTGAAATAATGTCTGGGTGAGCGGAGAAACTGTCGTAGGGTAGTATTTCCCAGTCTGGTAACATTAGGCAATGAAGCCCAGTGTTGGTTAAAAAGAAACTGATTTCTGCACTTAATTTAAGGGCTGCATCAGTATCTTTCACCAAGGCTAATACAGGCCCTTGATGAGTTAGTGCGGCCTCTGAGATGGCCAGGGCAGAAGCTGCGCCGTGGGTTTGCCCCCAATTGGACTTATGACCGATTTTAGAAGGTAAAAACGAGGTTTCCAATAACACGGGTAGGGGGTTCCTTTATATCTGCTATATCAGTTTGGAGCTATATTGTTCAAAGCTGGTTATTGTAGTGGTATATGGACATGGTTGCACCATTTGCGGTGCTTTAGTTGCTGTGGAAGAAGTATGATTTGTATAAATAATGTTGACTATAGGGCAAAGTAAGTTTGCCAATTTTGGCTATTTCCCCGATAATACACGCTCTTAAAAGGGTTAAACACCTGAACCGCAACCAAGCCGTTTTTATACGGTGAACAAAGGGACTCATTGTGAGCCAAGAACAAGTGTTTTCAGACTGGAAAGAACGTGAAGCGTTAGCCGAAGCCATGATCCCCCTGATCGGCAAAGTTTACCGTGAAAATAATGTAGAAGTGTCTGTATTCGGTCGCCCTGTCGTTAATCGTTCTGTTATTAGTATTCTTAAGTCTCACCGTGCTGCGCGCATGTTGGAACATACCACACTTTCTGTTCATGAAACGTTCCCTGTAATTGAAGTACTGCAAGGCCTCAAACTTTCTAACGTACATGTAGATATTGGTAAGCTGGCCATAGGTTTCCGTGACCATGGTGCTGGACAAACTTTACAAGATTATGTTGCTGCAGCTTTAGTTAGTGCGGTGAATAAAGGCAGTGCTAAAACTCAAGCTGATATTGTGCTTTATGGCTTTGGTCGTATTGGTCGTTTATTAGCCCGTTTGTTGATTGAAAAAACTGGTGGTGGTCAAAGTTTGCGTTTGCGGGCAATTGTGGTGCGTAAGGGTGGAGATAACGATCTTGCTAAGCGTGCTAGCTTGTTACGTCGCGATTCTGTACATGGCACTTTTCAGGGTACTATTACTGTTGATGAAGAACAGAACGCCTTGATCGCTAACGGTAACGTTATTAAAGTAATTTATGCAGATGCGCCTGATTCAATCGATTACACAGAGTATGGCATTAGTAATGCTGTGGTAATTGATAACACTGGTAAGTGGCGTGATGAAGACGGCTTGTCTTTACATCTGCGAGCTAACGGCGTATCTAAAGTGATGTTAACTGCGCCTGGTAAAGGCATTAAGAACATCGTTATGGGTGTTAACCAAAAAGATATTGAAGACACAGATACTATATTGTCTGCGGCTTCTTGCACCACCAACGCCATTACACCAATCTTGAAGGCATTGAATGATAAGTATGGTGTAGAGAATGGTCATGTAGAAACGGTTCATGCGTACACTAACGACCAAAACTTGATCGACAACTATCATAAAGGTGATCGTCGTGGCCGTGCCGCTGGTTTGAATATGGTGCTTACTGAAACTGGCGCTGCTAAGGCAGTATCTAAGGCCTTGCCTGAGCTAGAAGGTAAATTGACTGGCAATTCCATTCGTGTGCCTACGCCTAACGTATCTATGGCTATTCTTAATCTTAATCTCGAAACTGAGGTTGAGCGTGAAGAGTTAAATGATTATTTGCGTCACATGGCCTTGCATTCTGATCTACAAAAGCAAATCGACTACACAGATTCTCCTGAAGCCGTATCGAGTGATTTTGTGGGTTCTCGTGCAGCGGGTGTTGTGGATGGTTTAGCCACGATCGCTACGGGTAAGAAGAGCTGTGTTGTTTACGTGTGGTATGACAATGAGTTTGGTTATTCATGTCAGGTGATTCGTATGTTGCAGCATGTCACTAAAACTGCATTGCCAGCGTACCCTCTCGAAGACTAGATTCCTATGCTTCTGCGTTGTTTGTAATAACGGTTTGGGCTATGGCATTGCAGGTGAGGCGATAAAATTCATAAAAAGGCGGCCTTAGGGCGGCCTTTTTCGTTATAGGGCTAGAAAAATTGTGTGAATTTTCGTATAATAATTCGGCTTTTTTTATGGGTTTTAGTTACGTGAAGCGTTGGCTTTGCGGTAATTACTAAGGCCAACCAATAACTTTCAATTGGGTACGACTTATGATCAAGATCAGACGCGGTCTGGATCTGCCATTGTCAGGCGCACCGCAGCAAAGCATCGAAGATGCTGCAGCGGTAAGCCAAGTGGCTGTGATCGGTGCTGACTACGTGGGCATGAAGCCTACTATGGCAGTTAGAGTAGGTGATCGAGTAAAACTCGGCCAAGTGTTGTTTTCTGATAAGAAAACCACTGGTGTTCACTTTACAGCGCCTGCTGCTGGTGTGGTAAGTGCAATTAACCGTGGTGCACAACGTGTGCTGCAGTCTGTTGTGATCGACATCGACGGTGATGCTGCTGTTACATTTTCAACCTGTGCTGCCAGCGAGATGGCGAATCTAACGGCTGAACAAGTAGCAGAAAACCTTCAAGCCTCTGGATTGTGGGCTGCTTTGCGCACTCGTCCATTCAGCAAGATACCTGCCATTGATAGCAAACCTCGTTCTATCTTTGTTACAGCCATCGACACTCATCCTTTAGCTGCAGACCCTGCACCTATTATTGCCGCACAGCAGGACACTTTTGCACAAGGTTTGCAATTGCTGACCAAGCTGACTGACGGTAAGGTGTATGTTTGTGCTGCTGCAGACACACAAGTGCCACAAGTTGCTGGTACTCAAGTTGAACGTTTTGAAGGGGTACACCCTGCGGGTCTTGCTTCTACACATATCCATATGTTGGATCCTGTGAGTGCCACAAAAACAGTTTGGACCGTGGGTTACCAAGATGTGATCGCTTTTGCTCAACTTTTCTCTACGGGTAAATTACCTACTGAGCGTATTGTTGCTTTGGCAGGTCCTATGGTGACTACGCCACGCTTATTACGCACTCGGTTGGGTGCTTCCACTACGCAGCTTTTGGCTGGTGAAACAGCTCAGGGAGAATTCGGCAATCGTGTTATTTCTGGTTCTGTATTAGGTGGTAGCACTGCTTTTGGGGCAACTGCTTTTTTAGGTCGTTATAACAACCAAATCACTGTGCTTGAAGAAGGCAAAAAGCGTGAGTTTATGGGTTGGCTATCTACTGGTAGCAAAAAGCATTCAGTACAGAATATTTTCCTATCATCTTTGAATCGTAGCAAAAAGCTAGCCCTAAATACATCTACCAATGGCTCACAACGCTCCATGGTACCTGTTGGTACATTTGAACGTTTGATGCCTTTGGACATTTTGCCCACTCAGTTACTACGTAGTTTGGTAGTGGGTGATATCGTTAATGCACAAGAACTAGGTTGTTTAGAGCTTGAAGAAGCTGACTTAGCTCTGATGACGTATGCCTGTGCTGGCAAATACGAGTACGGCGCTATACTGCGTGACGTATTAACTCGTATTGAGAAGGAGTGCTAAACATGAGTTTACGCAGCATGTTGGATTCTATAGAACCACAATTCCATAAGGGTGGTCGGTTCGAAAATTTTTATGCTTTGTATGAAGCAGTAGATACCCTTTTTTACACCCCAGGCTATGTCACAAAAAGTGGCTCCCACGTACGTGATGGTATCGACCTCAAACGGATGATGATTACTGTGTGGCTGTGTACTTTCCCAGCCATATTCTTTGGTATGTATAATTTGGGTTACCAAGCTAATACTGCCATGGACTCAATGGGTATGGTCCAAGCCGAAGGCTGGCGTGGCGGTTTTGTTGCTGCTATTGCTGGTTTTGACTCAGCAAGTGTATGGGACAACATGATGTTGGGTGCCTCTTACTGGCTGCCTGTATATTTGGTGGTTTTTGTTGTGGGCGGTTTTTGGGAAGTACTATTTGCCTCCGTGCGTGGGCATGAAGTTAATGAAGGTTTTTTTGTTACTTCAATATTATTTGCGTTAATCCTGCCACCAGACATCCCATTATGGCAAGCTGCTTTGGGTATTACTTTTGGCATCGTTGTTGGTAAAGAAGTATTTGGTGGTACTGGCATGAATTTCTTGAACCCGGCCCTTACTGGTCGTGCGTTCTTATATTTTGCCTACCCGGCCCAAATGTCTGGTGATGCGGTATGGACAGCAGTTGACGGTTTCTCGGGAGCTACTGCACTAGGCCTAGCTAACATGGGTGGTGTTTCAGCAATAGCCGATGCAGGCATTACATGGGGAGACGCTTTCATTGGCAATATTCAAGGTTCGGTGGGTGAAGTATCTACTTTAGCCATTTTTGCTGGTGGTGCTGTTCTGCTTTGGACTCGGATCGCTGCGTGGCGTATTGTCGCTGGTGTAATGATGGGCATGGTAGCGATGAGCTTATTGCTTAACCTAATTGGTTCTGACACCAACCCTTTATTTGCCTTACCTTTTTACTGGCATTTAGTATTGGGCGGTTTTGCTTTTGGCATGATATTTATGGCCACTGACCCTGTGTCTTCGTCTATGACCCACACAGGCAAGTGGTATTTTGGTATTTTGATTGGTGTCATGGTGGTATTAATTCGAGTACTCAATCCAGCCTTCCCTGAAGGTATGATGTTGGCGATCTTGTTTGCTAACTTGTTCGCGCCTTTGATTGACTATTATGTCACCGAAGCAAATATTAAGCGGAGGGTTGCACGTAATGTCTAATTCAAAAGATTCTGTATCACGTACAGTGATGGTGGCCTTGGTTCTTTGTGTCGTTTGTTCTGTAATCGTCTCGACTGCGGCCGTTCTGTTACGTGACAAGCAGCAAGCCAATGCCATTAACGAAAAGAAAATGAACATCTTGGCTGCTGCCGGCATTGAAGTGGTTGAAGGTGATTTGGAAGCAGCTTTTGCAACCATAACCCCTAAGCTAGTTGATATGCGTACTGGTGAGTTTAGTACTGATGAAGATGTAGACACATACAATATGCGCAAAGCTGCTAAAGACCCTGCACAAGCACGAGCTTTAACGCGTGAGCAAGATATTGCTAGCATTCGCAAGCAGTCTTTATATAGCACCGTTTATTTAGTTGAAGGCGAGCAAGGTATAGAACGCATCATATTGCCTGTCCACGGTTATGGTTTATGGTCTACGCTCTACGGCTTTATCGCCCTAGAAAGTGACTTTAACACTGTTGCAGGCTTAGGTTTTTACGAGCACGCTGAAACTCCTGGTTTAGGTGGCGAAGTAGACAACCCTAGGTGGAAAGCACAGTGGCCTGGTAAAAAGGTTTATGCCGATGGATCTTCTACACCTGTCCTTGGTTTGATTAAAGGCAAAGCGGCTAAAGGCTCTCTACATGATGTAGATGGTTTAGCAGGTGCTACCTTGACCAGTAACGGCGTATCCAACCTAGTTAAATTCTGGTTGGGTGAGAACGGTTTTGCATCTTTCTTAACCAAACTTAAAGCAGGGGAGGCATAATCATGTCTAAAACAAGAGAAATTCTGTTAGGGCCAATTTTGACTAACAACCCGATTGCTTTGCAAATTTTGGGTGTGTGTTCTGCTCTGGCAGTCACTAGTAGTTTAAACGTGACTATTGTTATGTGTATTGCACTAACAGTGGTAACTGCGTTCTCTAACTTCTTTATTTCGTTAATCCGCAGTCAAGTGCCTAGCAGCATACGTATTATCGTACAGATGATCATTATTGCGTCTTTGGTTATTTTGGTAGATCAGGTGCTTAAAGCATACGCGTATTCAGTGAGCAAGCAGCTGTCGGTATTTGTGGGTTTGATTATCACCAACTGTATTGTTATGGGCCGTGCAGAAGCATTTGCAATGCAAAATCCGCCTATTCCATCCTTCCTTGATGGTATTGGTAACGGTTTAGGCTACTCGGTTGTATTGTTATTTGTGGCTACGGTACGTGAATTGACTGGCTCAGGTAGCTTGTTCGGTTTTGAAATTCTACCGTTGGTAACTAATGGCGGTTGGTATTACTCCAACGGCCTTATGTTGCTGCCACCAAGCGCCTTCTTTGTGATCGGCGGTTTCATTTGGTTGCTTCGTAATGCGAAGGTTGATCAGGTTGAGGCAGTTGAATACAAACTTGCCTCGCATACTAAATAGGATCTGAAACAATGATTGAAGATTATCTAAGCCTATTTGTTAAAGCTGTGTTCGTAGAGAACATGGCCTTGGCATTCTTCTTGGGCATGTGTACTTTCTTGGCAATCTCTAAGAAAGTTAAAACAGCCATCGGTCTTGGTATTGCGGTAATCGCCGTACTTACTATCACAGTGCCGGTAAACAACTTAATATATACCTACTTACTAGCCGATGGCGCCCTTGCATGGGCAGGTTTGCCAGAAGTTAACCTAAGCTTCTTAGGTTTGATCTCGTATATTGGTGTTATCGCTGCCATCGTACAGATTATGGAAATGTTGCTGGATAAGTACATGCCAGCCTTGTATAACGCCTTGGGCGTATTCTTGCCTTTAATTACAGTGAATTGTGCTATTTTGGGTGCAGCGCTGTTCATGGTAGAGCGCGATTACAACTTTGGTGAATCAGTGGTTTACGGTATGGGTGCAGGTGTAGGCTGGGCATTAGCCATTGCAAGTCTTGCAGGCATTCGTGAAAAGCTAAAGTACTCAGACGTACCTGCAGGCCTACGTGGTCTTGGTATTACTTTTGTGACAGTAGGTTTGATGTCACTTGGTTTTATGTCTTTCTCTGGAATCCAGCTGTAAAGCACACTACACAAGGTATTGATGTATGAATAATGAAATTACCCTCGGTGTATTAATGTTCACCGCAGTTGTTCTCCTTTTGGTAGCGGTTATTTTAGTTGCTCGCGCCCAATTAGTGAGTTCTGGTGCTGTAACCATTTCTATCAACGATGACCCAGAAAAATCGATTACAGTCGCAGCTGGTGGCAAATTGCTACAAACCCTTTCTGACCAAGGCATATTCTTAGCATCGGCATGTGGTGGTGGCGGTACGTGTGCCCAGTGTCGCTGTGTCATTAAAGACGGTGGTGGCTCTATGCTAGCCACTGAAGAAAGCCATTTCACTATGCGTGAAGCGAAAGACGGCTGGCGTTTATCCTGTCAGGTTGCTGTTAAGCAAGACATGGTCATTGAAGTTGAAGAAGACGTATTTGGTGTGAAGCAATGGGAATGTACCGTTGAATCTAACCCTAACGTTGCAACGTTCATCAAAGAGCTGACCTTGCGTTTGCCAGAAGGCGAAAATGTTGATTTTCGTGCCGGTGGTTATGTACAGCTAGAATGCCCACCACACGCGATAGACTACAAGACCTTCGACATTGACGAAGAGTACCGTGGTGATTGGGATAAGTTTAACGTATGGCAACATAAGTCTGTAGTGGATGAAACTACAGTGCGTGCATACTCTATGGCGAACTATCCAGAAGAGCAGGGTGTGGTTAAGTTTAACATTCGTATTGCTTCACCTCCTCCAGGAAGTAGCGGTATTCCTGCTGGCAAGATGTCGTCTTACACATTTAACTTGAAGCCAGGCGATAAGATGAAAGTCTACGGCCCATTTGGCGAGTTTTTTGCTAAAGACAGCGATGCTGAAATGATCTTTATTGGTGGCGGTGCTGGCATGGCGCCAATGCGTTCACACATATTTGATCAGCTTAAGCGTTTAAACTCTACTCGTAAAATATCTTTTTGGTACGGTGCTCGTTCTATGCGTGAAGCGTTCTACGGTGAAGAGTACGATACTCTCGCAGTAGAAAACGAAAACTTTAACTGGCACTTAGCCCTTTCTGATCCTCAGCCAGAGGACAATTGGGACGGCCTTACAGGTTTTATTCATAACGTATTGTTTGAAAACTACTTGAAAGATCATGATGCGCCAGAAGATTGTGAGTTCTACATGTGTGGACCTCCAATGATGAACGCTGCCGTTGTACAAATGCTTAAGGATTTAGGCGTTGAAGACGAAAATATTCTTTTGGACGATTTTGGCGGATAATTAATTCCCTTGAAAAAAACGTTTCAAAAAATTGGCCTGGCCATATGTTGTGCATTTATGCTCACCATATTGTCGGGCTGTTCTGCGTCTGAAGAAGCAAAAATTGAAGCCATTACCGGCTTGTCCATGGGCACCAGTTATACGGTAAAATGGGTGAATCAAAACGGCTTGAACCGCGATGATATTGCTAGTGGCGTAGCGGCAGAATTGGCACGGGTTGAGGCTAGTATGTCCACTTATATGGATGCTTCAGACCTGACTGGTTTTAATGGCGCTAAAACTAACCAATGGCATGCAGTTCCTTCAGAAATGGCCAGTTTAGTGGCCTTGTCCCTTGAAATAAGTAAACAAACTAATGGTGCTTTTGATGTCACCGTAGGTCCTTTGGTAGACCTTTGGGGCTTTGGCCCCGACCCTATACCAGAACATATTCCCAGCCAAGATGCTCTTGACGCATTGAGGCCATTTATCGGTTATCAGTTTATACAGGTGCAACAACAGCCTCCTGCCATGTTAAAACTAACAGACAGTGCTATAGACCTGTCGGCCATCGCTAAAGGCTATGGTGTAGACGCTATTGCCTTATGGCTAGAGGCGCATGAATTCAGCGATTATCTAATTGAAGTAGGGGGCGAGTTACGTGCCAACGGCCTCAAGCCTGATGGGTCTTCTTGGCGCATTGCCATTGAAACACCCACTGTAGATGCTCGACAAATTTATCAAGTGGTGAAAGTGAGCAACATGGCCGTAGCAACCTCGGGTAACTATCGTAATTATTACGAGCAGGAAGGAGTGCGTTACACTCATACCTTAGACCCTGCTACATTAAGGCCTGTTACTCATAATTTAGCGTCGGTAACGGTCATTGACGCTAGTGCGGCAAGAGCCGATGCATTAGCAACGGCCTTGATGGTGATGGGTGATGAAGAAGGAGTGGCTTGGGCAACTATGCATCAAGTACCTGCTTACTTTATAATGAAACAATCAAATGGCTTTGTGGCACAATCTACTGCAGGCTTTAATAGTTATTTGGAGAATTAAATGGAAACCATGATCTTAACATTCGTCGTGCTAATCATAATAGTTGTGGGCATGGCTGTAGGTGTATTAATGGGGGGCAAGCCAATTGCTGGCTCTTGTGGTGGTATGACAGCCTTAGGCATGGACGTAGCTTGTGATGTATGTAAAGGCGACCCTGATGTGTGCGAAACAGAACAGCAAAAGACCATGAAAGCCGCTAAGCTAGGGCACGATCAAGTAGACGATATGAGTTATGACGCTAGTCGTTAGTCACTAAACACGGCTGTATTCCCTAATAAAAAATTCAGTAGTATAAGAGAGAAGAACATGGCAGATTATGATTACGATTTGGTGGTTATTGGTACCGGGCCTGCTGGTGAAGCTGCGGCCATTAACGCTGCTAAACTAGGTCGTAAAGTTGCAGTAGTAGAAATGCGCGATCAGGTCGGTGGTGGTTGTGCCCATAAAGGCACTATCCCTTCTAAGGCTTTGCGTCATGCCGTTAAACAGATTATTGAGTTTAATACTAATCCCATGTTCCGTGTGATTGGAGAACCTAAAAACTTCTCTTTTCCTCAAGTATTAAAAACGGCCAGTGAAGTTATTGCTAAACAAGTGATGCTTCATACACAGTTTTATGCACGTAACCGAGTAGACGTTTTTTTTGGTCGGGCCCGTTTTCTAGATCGTAATAACATTGAAGTATTGGGCAATGATGCTATCGAAAACTTGCGTTTTGATCAGGCCGTTATTGCCACAGGCTCCAGCCCTTATGAGCCAGAAGATGTGGACTTTTCCCATCCGCGTATTTATACCAGCGACACGGTGCTAAATCTAGAACACACACCTCGTACTTTGATTATTTACGGTGCCGGTGTCATCGGTTCTGAATATGCATCTATTTTCGCTGGCTTAGGCGTTAAAGTTGAATTGGTTGATAACCGTGCTAACTTGCTAGAGTTTCTTGATGTCGAGATTTCAGATTCGCTGAGTTACCATTTGCGTAACAATGGTGTACGCATACGACACAACGAAACTTATAAAAGTGTTACAACTTATGATACGTCCGTGTCTATGGAATTAGAGTCTGGCAAACGTATTCGTGCTGATATGCTTTTATTCTGTAACGGACGTTCGGGTAATACTAAAGACCTTGGTTTAGAAAATCTTGGCATCCAAGCTACAGGTCGCGGCCACTTGACCATTGACCAACATTATCAAACCAGTGTAGAAGGTATTTACGCTGCAGGCGACGTAGTAGGTTGGCCAAGCTTGGCTTCAGCTGCTTACGATCAGGGACGCTCTGCGGCTACAGATTTACTAGGGTTACCTGGTTTTCGTTTTGTAGATGATGTGCCAACTGGTATCTATACTATTCCAGAAATTAGTTCTTTAGGTAAAACTGAAGAACAGCTTACTGCAGAAAAAGTACCTTACGAAGTAGGTCAGGCTTTCTTTAAAGACCTTGCTCGTGCGCAAATTAGTGGCGAAGTAGTAGGTATGCTGAAAATCTTATTTAACCGTGAAACCTATGAGATTTTGGGCATTCATTGTTTTGGTGATAGGGCTTCAGAAATCATTCATATCGGCCAAGCCATCATGAACCAAAAAGGTGACGCGAATACCATTGAGTATTTTGTAAATAACACCTTTAACTTCCCCACTATGGCGGAAGCCTATCGTGTAGCAGCTCAGTTGGGGCTTAATAGGGCTCGACAAGTTAATAACTAAGCTACACTTATTAAACCCGTCATGATTTCATCTGGCGGGTTTTTTCATCCTAATTAGGTAACTTATGTTTCAATCCATCGCGTTGACTGTTGGCCTAAGATACATCAGAGCTCAGCGGCAAAATCACTTCATCTCTTTTATTTCTCTCATCTCTATGTTGGGTTTAGTGCTGGGCGTTACCGTACTTATATTGGTATTGTCGGTGATGAACGGCTTTGATCAAGAGTTGCGGCAGCGTATTTTAGGTATGGTGCCTCATGCAACGGTACAAACTGCAGAACCTATAATGGACTGGCAACAACCAGCGCTACTTGCAATGCAGGTTGAAGGCGTAGTTGGGGCGGCCCCGTTTGTGCATGGCCAAGGTATGTTTAATAACCGCGGACGTGTGCACCCTGTATTGTTACACGGTATTGAACCGTCTGCAGAGGCTAAAGTGTCTATATTGCCCAACCATATGACCCAAGGGGCTGTATCAGATTTAAAGGCTGGAGAATTTAATATTCTTATGGGTGACCTTCTGGCTCGTCAATTAGGTGCTCGACTGGGTGATAAGGTGACTTTATTTTTGCCTGAGGCTTCGTTAACTGTAGCTGGAATAATTCCTCGCTTAAAACGCTTCACCTTGGTTGGCATTTTTAAGGTGGGTGCAGAGCTAGATGCTAACTTGGCCATTATGCATATTGCTGATGCCAGTAAGCTCAAACGATTAGGCGGAGGGGCAGAAGGTTTACGCTTAAAGCTGGATGATTTATTTACTGCGCCAGAAATAGCGAAACAAGTCGCATTTAAATTACCCGGGCAATACTGGACCAATGACTGGACGCGCACCCACGGTAGTTTGTTTCAAGCCATTCAGCTAGAACGCCGTATGTTAGGGTTGTTGCTGATGCTTGTGGTTGCCGTAGCAGCGTTTAACATTGTTTCTACATTAGTGATGCTAGTGGTTGAAAAGCAGGCGGATATCGCTATTCTGAGAACCCTAGGGGCTAGTCAAAGAGACGTTATGGGTATCTTTATTGTACAAGGCAGTATTATCGGCTTTTTAGGGACGCTGTTAGGCACCTTAATAGGCGTTGTGCTAGCACTTAATATTACCGCTATTGTTGATTGGGCCGAGCAGATGTTTGGTTTTAAAGTGCTTAGTGCAGATGTTTACTTTATTAGTTATTTCCCGTCTCAAGTGAAGTTGGAAGACGTGCTAGTGATCAGTATCAGTTCTTTTATCCTATGTGTCATGGCGACGCTTTATCCGGCCTGGCGAGCATCCAAAGTAGAGCCAGCAGAGGTGTTACGTTATGAGTAATTGGGTATTACAGGCCTCTTGTTTAGTGAAGTCATTTAAGGATGGTGAGCGGCAAGTAGAGGTGCTTAAAGGGTTAGATTTACAACTGTCCAAAGCCCAAAGTATGGCTATCATTGGTAGCTCAGGTTCTGGTAAAAGTACGTTGTTACAGTTGCTGGCTGGCCTAGAACAGCCAGATACTGGCGAAGTTTTAGTTATGGGTGAAAGCTTATCTGATCTAAATGGCAATCAAGCGGCTAAGTTACGTAACCAGCATTTAGGTTTTGTATTCCAATTTCATCATTTGTTGGCTGAGTTTAGTGCTTTAGAAAACGTAATGTTACCTCACATTATGGCAGGCAATAAACCTGCAGCAGCACAACTAAAAGCACAAGCAATGTTAGAGAGGGTGGGTTTGGGAGATCGTACCAGCCATAGGCCTGGCGCTCTGTCAGGCGGAGAACGCCAACGTGTAGCCATAGCCCGCGCGTTAATTAATGAACCGGCGTGTTTGTTGATGGATGAACCTACGGGTAATTTAGACCAACATAATGCTCAGCAAACATTGGGTTTACTCAAACAACTGCAGGTAGATCTTGGTACTGCGTTTATCGCTGTGACCCATGACTTAGAGTTAGCCAGTCAGCTTGACTCACAGTTTAGATTACACGACGGGAAACTGGTGGGCTAGCGTTTACGCTTAAGCCAGTTACGTTTAACTTGCCAGCTCCAAAGTAGCTGTACTGTGAAAAAAGTGATCATGGCCAAAATTAGGCCGCCAGCAAAAGATCCCGCATATAGGGGCATCCATAACACGTGTAATTGATCCAAAATCCAGCCCCTAGACCATTCAAACTCTAAGTGATAAGTAGGAGATTGTAGTATCCATGCGCCAAATTTGTAGTTGGCGTATAGCATAGGTCCCATGGTCAGCGGGTTGCTTATCCATACTAACGCCACAGACAGTGGTATGTTTGCCCTCCAAAAAATGGCCATAGCTGCTGCTAGCAGCATTTGTAGTGGCATAGGAATCATGCAACAAAAAAGCCCTATAGCGCAGCCCTTAGATACACTTGTGCGTGTAAATCCCCACAATTTAGTATCGTGCATCATACCGTTTAACCAGCCAAGTGACTGGTATTGGCTCAATTTTTTTGGATCTGGACTAATGCGTTTAAAAAACTTACGCGGCATGGTCTAACCTTATTAATGTACGGGTAAGGTATTTATTGAAGCGCAAGCCTTACCCAGTAATTATGCGCTTATATATAAACTAAGCCAAGGTTTAGTGGGCTCAAGGATGAGACATTATGTATATCAATGGTTTGTTTTTGTTACTGTTTTGGTGTTTAGGTTGGTCTGAATTAGGTTTTATAAATGGCCTATACTTAGTTGCTGTATTGTTATTTGCGCTTTTATTAAGTTATACACGCCGAAAAGCCGCTTTTAGTTTAATTGCTTTTTTGCTGGCTAGTGCAGGGCAGTATGATCTTATTTATAGTCAGTTTCCTTACCCATGGGCTGGTAAAGACCTCCGTATCAATGCGTGTGTATCTGCAGTGAAATCTACCCGCACAGGCCTCAGCTTAATGCTAAGTAATGTGCAGGTCGATGTGCCTATCGTGGTGGAAGGCAAGAAGCGGGTCAAACCTGTTTATAAAGCGGGGTCACAGCTTCTTCCTGGTAAGGTTAAAGTAAGTATTTATCCGTATACCAACGCTGCCCAACCGCAGTTAAAAAACTTAGATCAAAGCTTGGGTCTTGCTGGGTTGATTGGCCAAAAAATAGAATTAATAGTGCGATTAAAGGGTGCTAATAATTATCACAATCCTCAAAGCTATGATTATATTCGCTGGAGCCAGCTAGAGGGGCAAGCAGCGTCTGGCTATGTAAAAAAATGGCTTGTTACAGAAGGTGCTTGCAGTGGTATAAATTGGCCCATGTTGTTATTGGAACAGTTACGCCAAAGGTTATGGCAAGGGTTACAAAGCTATACCGAAACACGAGGTATGTCGTTAGAATCTGTAGGCTTATGGGGCGCTCTTGTGCTTGGTCAGACCTCTGCACTAACGTCACAACAATGGCAGGTATTAGCTGCTACTGGCACCACTCATTTACTGGTTATTTCTGGATTACACGTAGGTTTGGTGGCCGTAATAGTGATGTTGTTGATGAGGTTGTTGTTATTACCCTTTGCCATTCGTAGTACTTTAGGACTAAAGCTAGGTGCATGGGTAGGTTTAGTCTCAGCTATAGGTTTTGCATTGCTCAGTGGTTTTGGTTTGCCAGCACAAAGAGCAGTAATCATGTTGGCTGGTTTAATGTGGGGCTCTATGTGGGGCTTGCAGCTGAGCTTCACTCAACGAATAGTTATGGCTTTTTTTGCAACCCTTGTTTTACAACCTATTAGTGCCGCAAGTTTAGGTTTTTGGTTGTCTTATACTGCTGTATTCGCTTTAGGTTTAGCGTGGTATCGCTCAACTAATCTGAGGTGGTGGCACCGAGTTATGCAGTTATTGGCTGCCCAAGGTGCCTTGTCTGTGCTATTGGTGCCTGTCATTGCTTTGGGTACTGGTTATGTGAGCCTTGTTGGCCCTCTAGTGAATATTTTTCTAGTACCATTGTTTAGTGTATTACTCATCCCTGCCTTATTAGGCATCAGTGTAGCTTCCAGTTTTACAGTTCTTCCGCAGTTTGTTTTTACTGGAACAGACCTTACTTTGTCCTTTTTATGGCAAGGGTTGGAAATCCTTGCTGGACTGACATGGTCTCAGGTTTTTGTAGGTTGGTTGCCGTTAGCTGGCTTTGTATCTGCCTTAATGGTTGGGTGTATTTGCCTTGTTATAAGGCGCTGGCATTGGCCAATATTATTTTTACTGATGCCGTTTGTGGTTTTTATAATGTTTAAAACACTAGCTACTAATAACCCTAAAAACCTGGATAATATTCAGCCACAGGTTGTCGTAACCCTATTAGATGTAGGGCAGGGCCTGAGTGTTTGGGTGCGTCAAGGTGAGCGCAATATGCTTTATGATGTGGGCAATCGTTATCATAGTGGTTTTAACCTGGTAGATGCGGTGATTTTGCCAGAGATGCTGGCTCAAGGTGTTCGCCAGCTTGATGTGTTGGTAATCAGTCATTGGGATATGGATCACAGTGGCGGCCTCAATGCGCTACTACGCCAGCAAACAGTGAAACGTCTAATATTACCTTCTGAAAGAAAAGCCAAGCGCGAAC
>JAWUYU010000028.1:0-30224 GCA_034110645.1 Pseudomonadales bacterium | reverse complement strand
AAACGGGCAATTTCGGCGTACCTAGGCTCTGTAGTATCAGAAAATGGAATCACTACCATGGCAACCATACGCACCAATAAGAAGATGCCTAATAACCAAATAAGGTTAGTCCGTTGTAACATTAACTGAAGTTCCTTGCACTGCTTTAGAAATGTGACCGCCAGCCTTTTCAGCTAACTTTTGCACCACATATTGAATAATAAATAATGGCCATTGCTTGGCCTCGAAGTACGTTTTTTCTACATACTCACGTAGTACGCCTATAAAGAGTACTTACACCCCCCTAAAAATGTAATCATGGCGATGATAGAAGTATGATCCCAGTTTTTTGGCTCACGATTCGCCTCCTCGATCTCGCCATTTCATAGCCACGATATCTGCCCCAGCAGACAAGGCGGCCCTTCACCAAAATTGCGACACAATATAAATACTTCTATTTCGTTATACACAGGAATTACGAGGGATATCCTTGGCTCATTACTGGTTTATTTTTTCCTAAAAATTTGATTTTGAACGAAACACTAACTTTTTATATAATAAAAAATTAACAACCATAACTACACCCGTGGTGACCACTTGGGCCATCAACGGATCTGGCAGTAGCCAGCTGTAAAGGCAATAGAACAGAACTAGATTCAACAACCAACTCACTAACACCACTGGTATGTAAGCTAACAGCGCTTTTTTATGCCGGCGCTTAGTTTTGAAATTGAAGAAATACAGTAAAAAATAGTTCGCTATAGCACCGACAAAAGCACCAATACTAGAGGCTAGTACAGCCTCTACTTGCAAATTAATCAAGCCCCACAGTGTGGCCCAATGGATAGCCGTAGCAATGCCGCCACTTACCAAAAATCGTAGCACTAACTTAACCAGCGTTATCAGTGATGTGGTGATTGCCATCTAAAGGGCCAAATGTGAACAATAATGGAATTATGACTGCAAAATTATAAAATAATTTCCTATACAGAACAATGAATCAATACACCAACCATAGACCGTGATCACAAGCTTGGTATATAGTGCGGCGATATGAATTTATGAATAGGTTTTTGCCCATGAGTAGAACTCAAAATTTACTAATAATCGCCTGCTTAATACTAGTAGCTGCATTAAGTATTTACACCTATTTAGCCAAACAAATCAATGACACTACATGGTATAGCCAAACCCAAGTAAACCAAGGTGCAGTGTTATTTTTAGACAACTGTGCCGCCTGCCATGGTGCCCAAGCTCAAGGGGCAGAAAACTGGATGCAACCCAATGCTGAGGGAGTGCGTGGCGCGCCCCCTCTAAACGGTAGTGGCCATGCTTGGCATCATTCACTAGATAGCCTCGTACAAACAATCACTCAAGGTAGGGGCGCAATGCCGGCCTCGAAAGGCATTCTTACAGAAGAACAAATTATTGCTACTTTGGCCTGGACTCAAAGCCTCTGGCCAACTACCACCTACAAAGCTTGGTCAAGGGAAAATCCATGACTACATTAGCTCAAAACTTTACACCAGCAGCCAACCACTTATACCGAAACGGTGCCATCATGGTCATTATGTGTGGCCTGTTGTGGAGTACCGCTGGTGTTGGTGTACGTTATATTAGTGAAGCATCAGGGTGGCATATTGTATTTTTTCGCTCTATCGGCTTAATTGTCAGCATATTAACGGTGATGGCCTGGCGTAACAAAGGCGATCTAATTACCCCGTTAAAACGCACCAATAAACTGAGTTTGTTGGCGGGTATTTTTTTAGGCGCTTCATTCTTTGGCAACATTTTTGCGTTACTTCATACTAGTGTGGCCAATGTCGTTTTTCTTTTGAGTTCAGCCCCTTTTATCGCTGCTTTACTGGCCTGGCTTATCCTTGGTGAGCGGGTTAAGAAACGCACCTGGATTGCCATTGCTCTCTCTAGTGTTGGTGTAAGCATAATGGTAGGTCAGGCCCTGAGTGGAGACGGCATTGTAGGTATGGCTTTTGCGCTAATGATGGCTGTTTGTTACGCCGCTTTTAGTGTGATCATGCGCTGCGGTAAAGATAACGACATGTTACCTGCCGCTTTAATAGGTGGCTTGTTTTCCATGCTAGTAGCAGCGTTTGCTATTGATGATTTTTCAATAAGCTGGCCAGACCTAGCCATTTGTTTAGCGCTAGGTATTTTCCAAATGGGATTGGCCTTAGTCTTGTTCATCCACGGATCAAAACACGTACCTGCAGCAGAACTAACCTTACTGACTATGCTCGAAATTATCTTAAGCCCTATTTGGGTTTGGTTTTTGTTTAATGAACATCCAGGTAATTGGACCTTAATAGGCGGCTGCATTATTATGCTGGGCGTTATGGTACAAGCCATTGGCGCCCGTCGCCGTCACCCTCAACCGCAAATGCTCTAACTAATTGCGAGGGCTAGGCTTAAACAAACGTAAGCGATTAGCATTCATTACCACGGTAACCGATGACAAGGACATAGCCAAGGCGGCTAACATGGGGCTAAGTAACATACCCGTGAGTGGGAATAGCACACCTGCCGCAATAGGAATACCTAAGGTGTTATAAGCAAAAGCACCCCATAAGTTTTGTTTAATATTGAGTAACGTGGCGTGACTTAGCTCAATGGCATCCACCACACCATGTAACGAGCTGTTGAGTAAGCATAGGTCAGCACTCTCAATAGCCACATCAGCGCCTTGGCCCATAGCAAAACCCACATCCGCTTGGCTTAAGGCCGGCGCATCGTTAATACCATCGCCCACCATGGCCACTACTAGGCCTTGGTTCTGCAGCTGTTTGATTTTATCTAGCTTATCCTGCGGCATTAGTTCGCCAGCATAATCATCAACAGCCACCAAACTGGCTACCCTTTGTGCTGTTGATTGGTTGTCTCCTGTGAGCATCATTACCTTAATGCCTTGGGCTTTAAGCCTCTGCACCGCGTTAACACTGTCTTCTTTCAAAGCATCTTCAAGGGCAAATGCAGCGACCAGCTGGCCTTTATTAGCGAGCAGCACTAAACTTCTGGCTGCTTGTTCCTGACTCTCTAACCAGCCTTTGGCAGTACTCAGATCTACTTTATGAGCCTGCATCATCTTCGCATTACCCATAATGAAGTCGCCACTCACCACGCCCATACCCTGCACAGAAGTAAAGTTTTCTGTCACTGACTCTGGCGCGATATAAGGTGCATCTGGCTTTTTAAGCGCTAGCTGCTGCTGGCAATAGGCCACAATAGCCAAGGCAATAGGATGCTCTGATGCTCTCTCTAAAGTTTCGGAAATTACCAAGCTTTGCATCTCATCCGCACCATTAAACACAGCATAATTTTCAACGCTTGGATGTCCCTGAGTAATAGTGCCGGTTTTGTCCATCACTACCCAATCTATGTTGCTTGCTTGTTGTAGGGCGTCGGCATTACGTACCAAAACACCCATTTGTGCAGCTTTCCCCACACCAATCATCACTGAAATAGGCGTAGCCAAACCTAAGGCACATGGGCACGCAATAATAAGCACCGATACCGCACTGATCAGGCTGTACGTGAGAGCAGGCTGGGGACCAAAAAAGTACCACACTAACGCTGTTATCACGGCCAGAACTATAACCACTGGTACAAAAATGGCAGCCACTTTATCGGCTAGGCGGCTAATAGATGGTTTACTATTTTGTGCCTGTCGAACCATCTCAATAATACGCGCCAAGGCCGTGTCTCTACCCACACGTGTAGCTTCATATATCACGCTGCCTTGGCCATTAATGGTACCAGCCACAACTTCGTCACCCTGCTGCTTAAGCACTGGCATAGGCTCACCGGTAAGCATAGCTTCGTCAAAGTAGCTTTCGCCTTGCGTTACTTTGCCATCCACCGGCACCCGTTCGCCTGGTTTAATGCGTAACCAGTCACCCACTTTAACTTGAATAATATCAACCTGAGCTTCAGCGGCCATCAGCTCGCCACCTGATCCCACCAAACAAGCATGGGTAGGGCGTAAGCCAAGCAAGTTTTTAAGGCTAGATTGGGTTTTACTACGCGCTAACATTTCAAACACTTGGCCTAGGTTCACTAAGCCAATAATCATCACCGCAGCTTCAAAATAAACCCCACGAGCAGCCTCTGGAAACATATTTGGCAGATACACTACCAAAATAGAATATAACCACGCAGCACTTGTGCCAATAGCGATCAAGGTATCCATATTGGCATGGCCAGACTTCAACGCTTTAAAGCCACTCTTATAGAAATGCTCCCCGGTCATTACCATCATTGCCAGGGTAAGCCAACCAACAGCTCGTAGTATGAGTGGGTCGTTAATTTCCATGCCAAATAGCATCAACCCAATCCCTAATCCCACACCCCAAGCCGCGTACCAAGAACGGCTCTTTAATAGTTTTCGTAGCTCCTGGGCCTGCTGCTCCTCAGCTAGCAGCGGGTCTTCTATCACTTGCGCATCGTAGCCTGCGTCTTGTACGGCGGTGATTAGCTGTTGCGCATTACCACCACTTATTTCTGCAGTACGGCTGGCAAAGTTAACCTGAGCGGCCACCACCCCTGGTGCTTGATTCAACGCTTTTTCAATACGTCCCACGCAGCCAGCACAAGTCACTCCAGATAGAG
The DNA here is from genome assembly GCA_034110645.1 of Pseudomonadales bacterium. Taxonomy (GTDB): domain Bacteria; phylum Pseudomonadota; class Gammaproteobacteria; order Pseudomonadales; family Balneatricaceae; genus Njordibacter. The sequence goes on along the minus strand of JAWUYU010000028.1, from coordinate 25,622 downwards.
ATAACTGTGTGATCTTGTCTTGTACTGTATTAGTCATGGTTTTCAATCTCTATAGTTGGCATATGCCAATCTTCAATTAGGTGACAAATATGATGTCCATCGGGTACGCCGTCAGGCATGGTTTGCCATTGTTCCAAAGCTAACTGCATGCGTGCCATTTGTTCTTCTAGCAGCCGTATTTTTGCCGCCACCACAGGTACTCGCTGGCGTAGCATATCTCTCACCATAGGGCAGGGGGAGTCGCCTTTAGTCGTATGTTGCAAGATGGCGTGTATATCTTTTAAGCTGAAACCCAAAGACCTAGAATGACTGATAAAGGCGAGCTTTTTCACTGCCCCTTGGTCAAATAGTTGATAGCCGTTATGCGGGTCTCTCTGTGCTTCTAACAACCCTAAACGGCTGTAGTAGCGCACAGTTTCGGCACTTACCTGAGCTGTTTTCGCGAGCTGGCTTACGGTTTTCATTGCCTATCTCCTTCGGTTACTCGTGGCCATATAGTTTAGTAATAGGGTGTAGAAACATGGCCCAGAAGCACACTATAAAACCTAAGTGTTACACATAGGTCAAGGGTTGTTCAATGTATACAGGTATTCTGTAATCGCCTGTATATCTTCAGCCGTCATCTTGCCGGTGGTATTTTCCAGCACATGACTCATGCTTCCACCCAAAAAATCACCGTCTGGCGTCATGCCTATTTCCAAAGCGAAGGCAATGTCCTCTTTGTTCCAACCACCAAAAGCTGATTTATTGACGTCAAGTAGTGGAGGTACGTTTTCCCCATTTGGCCCATCCTCGTTGCCCACCATGCCAGCCGATACTTGCAAGCCTCCTATGAGATTTCTAGGGGTATGGCATTGAGTACAATGACTAGGCCCATTAGCAAGATAACTGCCCCTATTCCAACTGTCGCTTTGGGTGGAGTCTGGCGCCCACTTATCGCCAGTATTAATCAACTTCCATAGTCCTAATAACTGCCGCTGGTTAAAAGGGAATCCTAATTCATGAGCCAAGGTAGGCTCAGACACAGGGTCTTGCGCATCCAAATAAGCTTTAAGGTCTAGTAAGTCGCGTGTTGGCATATTTGCGTATGATGTATATGGAAATGCAGGATAATAGTGCTCTCCCTTAGGGCTTATTCCCTGACGCATGGCTTTGATAAACTGATCATTACTCCACCCACCTATACCGTACTGTTTATCTGGACTTATATTGGGGCTGAAGAAGGTACCGAATGGTGTCACCAATTCCACGCCACCCGCCAAGGGCACGTCCTTGGTATGGCAAGAGGCACATCCACCAGTGTCATATACATATTCACCACGAGCACTTGCCTCTCCTTGCGGAGTGGCAAATACTGTTTCGGCTGGCAATACCAACAAAGACACTGAAGACAAAATGAACATGTAGTTGGTGATTTTCATTTGACTTACTTCTTCTTTCTATAATTTTTATGACACGCTTTACAGTCACCAGCAATTTTGACAAATTGTTTTGTTAGCGGGCGTAGTTCCGCGCCGTCTTGGGCCATGTTTACTAGCTTTTCGGCGTTGGTTTTTGTTCTATTACTAAGGCTCATAAAGTCATCCCACTGCTGCCAAATAGCGGGTAAGGCTTCGCTGCTACCTTCAATCGATCCGACAGGAAACAGGTCTGGCAGCATGGCGCTATGGCCTGCAATAAGCTTACCGCTTTCTATAAATAGCACTCGGTTAAATGCTGATTTACCTTTCACCACAGGTGCCATCTTTTTCATAGCGCCGGCCATGTCTGACATAGCGTCCATACGTTGCTTAATAACGCCTGTAGCCCCACCATGAGCAATAACGTTTGTAACACTGGCTAGCCCTACAAGCAGCATAATGGTTGCCACGGTTGCTTTTGTTATATAAATCATTGTAATCCCCTATTAGTTATTAGTTCTTCCTTTTCTATTAGCCCGTTTAGCTGCTAACTGATGTAACCCACTTACATGTCATGATCCATACCCTTAATGCCATTTTGTTGCTGAATTTCACGAATAAACTTCATCAAAAACACCATGTCACCAAAAGCAACGTGTTTTTGTGGCGGCATGTCCCCAAATTGCCAGTGGTGCTGCTTTACACCATTGCGCACGGCGCGAATAAAAGAGGCATTGGAATGGTGGCCTGGATTATAGATATTGTGTATTAATGGCGGGCCACCAATGCCACCAGCAGCGTCAATGCCGTGGCAAGATGCACAGTTGGTATTAAACACAACTTGGCCTTTACTTGCTGTAGAAGACAAGTGGCCAACTTCAACATCCACATGGCTTTGTTTATGATCAGCATGGGTATGACTTCCTAGTAATAATGTTGATAATAAGCCGACGAGGAGACTAAAATTGTTGTTCATTGTGGCACCTAAATCATGAAATTATTGTAAATTATTTATATGTACTATTAGTTAGCTATGAGCTATCGGAGGTCTATCAAACGCCACTTGGCATAAATGTCATCAGGCCAGTAATCTTGAAATGCAGCAACCACCGATAACTGCTCTGCATCAGTTAACCGACCTTGCCATGCAGGCATAGTGCCGCCAAGCGGTTTGCCACCGTCATTAATGGTGCGCAATAATGTTTTTAAGGAATGATGCCAAGCGTGTGCGCTGCCATTGATAGGGGGAGCTGGATAGAGACCATTTGCGTCTGGGGTTTTCCAATCACCAACGCTTGCGCCCACTCCTCCAGCATCTGCCCCATGGCATGCAGCACAGTTTTCAGAAAAAATTACTTTTCCTTGCGCTAATTGTTCTGAGGTATACCACCTTGCAGAGGCTTCTGTGGCCGAAGTTGTAGATACAGTTGTAGATGTAGCTGTATTTTCCACATCACTACAGGCTGATAGTAAGCCAATAGCTGCTATCAAAAATGCCCATTTGGTAAGCACAAGTTTAGGTTTTAACATCGCCAAATAATCCAAAGTAATACTGGAATCGTTGTTGCTAAAGAATCAGAGGGTAGGTGCATAAGCGCACTATCTTCAACTCACAATCTAGGTTTAGAATGCCAACACAAGGGTGTAACGTTCTATAGCAATTAGATTAACTAAAGCAACGACAGAGAAAAGGCTAAGCGACTTGGGGAGGTTTGGTAAATAGGGCTTGTATATGCACCTTACTACTAAATTGATAGTTGTAGTTAGGCGAAGGTAGGCCCGTAAGGCCAATAGAATAATAACCGGTGACTAAAGACGACATGTTTAAGTGACAGTTAAAATGACTGAATAATCCAGCACTGCCACCTTCCGCATCTTCACACGTTTCAGCCAAAGTCATGTTACATACTTGCATGTTCACAACATGATGGTCGCTATTAGGTACTGGTGCACCTAGGTTAGCGTTAGCATAGCTTTTGCCTGCTGATAAAAGCAGAAAACAAAGAGCAAGCGATGTGATGAGAATACGAGCCATATAAAGACTTGGACACAGTTAAGTAATATATGCCACATAGTACAGCAACCCAGCCCAATACTACTACATTCATCTGTAAATAGAAGTAAAGAGGCTCAGTCCTAGGAGCCTGTCGGACTTAGGGAATCGTAACGAGGGAATGTCATTTTGAGGCAGAATTTTTTGATCGAATGAGGCGAATAGTCGTTCTATTCAACGAATTGGATCGGAAAATTTGGCCAAAATGACTTTTCCGCAGTAGATTCACCCTAAGTCCGACAGACTCCTAGCTAAGCCAGGATTATTTACCCAAGCACTATTGTTTGCTCTAGTATGATTATTGCTCTAATCTTAAAGCCCTTTTTGAGTCAATGAGCAGCCCAGCATGAAACAGCTATTAATCACCGGCGCCAATCGCGGTATTGGTCTAGAGTTCACCCAGCAATATTTAGCCGACGGCTGGCATGTGTATGCCACCTACCGTGCAAACAGCGCCGCAGCGAATCAACATAGTAGCTCAGCACTCGCCGCACTAGCGTGTGACCAACTTACTTTGCTGCCGTTAGATGTAACAGAGGACGCAAGTATATCCACTCTACAAGAACAGCTAAGCGGTATCGAATTAGATTTAATCATCAACAATGCAGGTATATTTGGCCCCAGAGAGCAATCCCTGGGCACGGTATCTAGACAACAGTGGCTAGAAGTTTTAAATGTAAACAGCGTTGCACCACTCATGCTGGCACAAGCGCTGCATAGTAACCTCACTGCCAAACGTGGCACTTTTGCTGTTATGAGCTCAAGAATGGGCAGCATCGACGACAATGATGGCGGGGCTCTGTACCTCTACCGCTCATCTAAAACAGCAGTGAATATGGTGGTAAAAAGCCTGTCTATCGACCTTCAAGACCATGGCATCAACGTAATTGCCTTACACCCAGGCTGGGTTCGTACAGATATGGGTGGACCCAATGGTTCCATCGATACCCAAACCAGTGTTAATGGCCTGCGCCAGGTGTTAGATCATATTGACCCAGCAGACAACGGCCGTTTTATTAACTATGACGGTACTTCTATTGCTTGGTAGGCAAACCTGGGCACTTGTTTACCGCCAACCAATACGGTTTCGGTAAACATAACCAAAGGCCTAACCCATAGGCCTTTTTCACCATAAAGAGCACGGTACAGCACCAGTTCTTCTTCGGTTTCTGAATGACGCACTGTATCAATCACCTGATACTGTGCGCCTTTGTAATGTTGGTATAATCCTGCCTCAATCATCTGCGTCAACGCCCTTACTCTATTTGTTAAGAAGCAGGTACAATACCGTTATCTAGCTTCTTTGCAACGCTTAATTATGACAATAAAAGTAGGAATAAACGGCTGTGGCCGCATGGGCCGCCTTATTTTACGTGCGGCTTGGCTGTGGCCAGAGTTTGAATTTATTCAGCTTAATGACCCCGCAGGCGATGCCGAAACCACAGCTCATTTGCTTAAATTTGATTCGATTCACGGTACTTGGTCGGCCAACATTACTGGCTTTGATAACTCCATCTCTATTGATGGCCAGCAGCTTGCCTATAGCCAAAACATTACTACTGAAGCGACAGATTGGAGCGCTTGTCATTTAGTTATTGAAGCCAGTGGTAAAATGAAAACCAAGGCGCTTTTACAAGCCTATTTAGACCAAGGGGTTAAGCGCGTATTAGTGACCGCCCCGGTAAAACAAGATGGCGTGTTAGATCTAGTAGTAGGCGTAAATCATCACTTGTATGACCCACAACAACATCAGTTAGTCACTGCCGCATCGTGCACTACCAACTGCTTAGCGCCTGTTGTAAAAGTATTACATGAGGCCATAGGCATACGTCATGGATCTATGACCACCATTCACGACGTTACCAATACGCAAACTATATTAGACGCGCACCATAAAGATTTGCGGCGCTCTAGGGCCTGCGGCATGAGCTTAATTCCCACTACCACGGGTTCCGCCACGGCCATTACGCATATTTTTCCAGACTTAAAAGGCAAGCTAAATGGCCATGCTGTGCGGGTGCCTCTAGCTAACGCATCACTTACTGATTGTGTATTTGAAATGCAACGAGAAACCTCAGTAGAAGAAATTAACCAGTTATTACAAAATGCTTCTGAATCTGAAGTATTAAAAGGCATTCTTGGTTTTGAACAGCGCCCGTTAGTATCTATTGATTACCGCACAGACCCACGCTCATGTATTGTTGATGCGCTGTCTACCATGGTGATCAATGATACCCAGGTTAAACTTTACCTGTGGTATGACAATGAGTGGGGTTACGTAAACCGTGCTGCTGAACTGGCCAAATACATCTGCGCTAATGATCACTAATGGCTGCTATTACTGATGGCCACTGCTCCTAGTATGCGCCAGTATGCCTTAGTTACAGGTAATTACTGGGCGTTTACCCTCACCGATGGTGCCTTACGCATGTTGGTGGTGTTGCACTTTCATAGCTTAGGTTACGACGCCTTACAAATCGCCTTCATGTTTCTGTTTTACGAATTATTTGGTGTGGTCACCAATTTATTAGGCGGCTTTCTTGGCGCGCGCATAGGGCTTAATCGCACTATGAATATTGGTTTAGGTTTGCAGCTTGCAGCCTTGTCCATGCTATTAGTAAGCCCTCACTTACTCACAGTGGTATGGGTAATGGCAGCTCAAGCTATTTCTGGCATCGCTAAAGACCTCAATAAGATGAGCGCTAAAAGCGCCATTAAATTATTAATACCCATTAATACACCTACGCATGAACAAAGCACACATGATCAAAGTTCAAACCTATACCGCTGGGTGGCACTACTTACTGGGTCTAAAAATGCCTTAAAAGGAGTGGGGTTTTTTCTAGGGGGCGCCTTGCTGAGCAGTTTTGGATTTACCACCAGCATACAGATAATGCTGGTCGGGCTTGGATGTGTTTGGCTGTGCAGCCTTATGCTGCTCAAAGCAGACTTAGGGCGCAGTAAAAACAAACCAAAAATACGCCAGCTCTTGTCTAAGAGTTCAGCTATTAACCAACTAAGCGGCGCGCGTTTGTGCTTGTTTGCCGCACGAGACGTTTGGTTTGTGGTGGCTTTACCGGTGTACCTTGCTCAGCAACTCAGCTGGACCTATTGGCAAGTGAGCAGTTTCTTAGCGGCGTGGGTTATAGGCTATGGCTTAGTACAGACACTGGCTCCTCTTTTAACTCGGCTGACTCAACCATCCTTAACAGCATATGAGAACACCCAGGAAACCGCTCTTAAAAGAGCCCATAAAACTGCCTTTAAGTGGCAAGGTGCGCTCTGCATCATTCCTATAGTCATGGCTTATGGTTTGTATATGCAGTGGAATAATAGCGCTGTGTTAATGATCGGTTTGAGTGTTTTTGGGATTATATTTGCGGTTAATTCATCCCTTCACAGTTACCTGATTGTTGCCCTTTCTAACACCGATAACGTTGCTATGGATGTGGGTTTTTATTATATGGCCAACGCCGCAGGGCGCCTTTTAGGCACCCTACTTTCTGGCTGGGTGTTTTTACAATTTGGTTTCATAGCCTGTTTGTTGTTATCTACGGCCCTAGTGCTAGCGGCGGTTGTTATCACCTATGGGTTAGCACGCTCAATCTAAATGACTAGCGGCACAGTTTGGGTGCCTTTTGAAACTTCAGGCAATACCGAAGCCATGGCCTTATGTAGGGCCTCTACACAAGGCCAATAGGCACTACCTGAACGTGCTAAAAAGCCTAACTCTCTAGCTTGCTTTGGCTCGGTGATAGGGATATAAACAATCTGCTCCTCACCGTGGCCAATCCAAGCCTCCATGCTAAGCTGGGGCACTAAGGTAGCACCGTGACCCGCTGATACCATATACCTTAGGGTTTCTAAACTTGCTCCCCTAAAGGCTTGAGACTGACTTTTTATTTCGCACAGTTGCTGGGCTTGATCCGCTAAACAATGCCCTTCTTTTAACAAAATAAGTTCAGCACCCATCTCACCCCCCAACAGTTGTGCTCGAGTGACTTGCGTTTTTTTTGCCCAAGCATGATTGTTACCCACTCCCAACCAGAGCAGTTCCTGCCATAGGCTCAAGCTACGTAGCCCTGTTGTAGCTTGGGCCTGCTCTTGAGGCAATACCAAGATGCCCACATCAATATCGCCGTTCCTTAACTGACGTAACAATTCATAGGTTTCTAACTCATGTAATTCTATCTTTAGCTCAGGTAAAAGAGTGTTGACGGCATAACCCGTCTTGGCCATCAAATAAGGCGCAAGAGATGGAATAATAGCCAACTTTAAACGCCCGGTGAGGGGTGTTTTGGAAGCTCTTGCTAGTTCCTCCACTTCGTGAGCTTGCAACACCATCGCTTTTGCACGCTGGGCAATTTCAAAACCCACATAGGTTAAGATCACTTTCTTCGAACCACGCTCTATGAGCTGCACTCCTAGCTGGCTTTCCAGTTTCTTTAGCTGGCCGCTCAAAGTGGGCTGGCTCACATGGCAGGCCGCTGCAGCCTTACCAAAATGGCCCAACTCATCTAATGCAGCCAAGTAGCTTAGGTCTTTAAGACTTAACATGTTATTGGTAATACCTATTAAAAATTACATTTATAACAATTGTACAAATATAACAACATACTGCACAATATTAAAGATCGACTGCAATTACGTGTCGTTTAAGTAAATAACAGCCCCTAAACACAAGGAATATGACCAATGAGCATCGGCTTAAAAGTACCCCAAATCACCTTTAAATACCGCGTACGTGATGCAAGTATTGGTGGAGACAACCCATTCCGCTGGCAAGACGTTACCAGCGATGACATTTTTAGTAATAAAAAAGTAGTGGTTTTTTCTCTACCAGGTGCATTCACACCTACCTGCAGCACTTTTCAGGTACCCGGTTTTGAAGCAGCTTACGAAGAGCTAAAGCAGCTTGGTGTAGACGAAGTGTATGTATTGTCTGTTAATGACACTTTTGTTATGCGCAAGTGGATGCTCGATCAAGACATCAAAAACATCAAGTTTATCCCTGATGGCAATGGTGAATTTACCCGTCAAATAGGCATGCTAGTGAATAAAAACAACGTAGGTTTTGGCCAACGTTCATGGCGCTATGCCATGGTGGTTGATAACGGCGTAGTTGAGCATTGGTTAGAAGAGCCTGGTCGTGAAGACAACCATGGCGCTGATCCATTTTCTGTGAGCTCGGCAGAATCTGTACTTGCGGCCATTAAGTCCTAAGTCCTAAGTAATACTGTGAGACCTTTTGCACAAAGCAGACACCAAGATAAAATGGCTAAAATCAACCTACTTTTCGTTGGAAAACTTGGCAATAGCTAGCTATTACCTGCGTTTCCCGCCTCAATTAGACTGATTTTTCCTCATTTCCCTTTTGTCGCCTCTTTGTGCAAAGGTCTCAGACTTTAATTAAGTTTTTGTTACTAAACCCAATTTGGCTGTTTAATGGCCACCTTGCTATTTATGATTCCTGCTATGATGACCAATAATTTTTTCACCATTTTATCCAATTTTTTATCAGTCACGTACTGGCACAGACCACTGGCCAATGCATTATTCGTCACTAGTATTGTAGCTGCGCCAGTTGCCATAGCTCAGGCTAATTCAACTGATACTCCAGTGCAGATTAAGTTCACACAGGAGCAAGGTTTATTAACTCAAGAAATTATCCAGTTATTAGATCGTCAGCACTATCAACACCGAGAGCTTAACGATCAGTTTGGTAGTGATGTTTTTGCTAGTTATTTAAAACTACTAGACCCCCAACATAGTTACCTCAGCGAAGCAGATCTAGCACCATTTAACTACCTTAATACTGAGCTAGACAACCTATTGACCCAAGGTGACTTGATGGCAATGGGTCAGCTCTATAATTTATTACAACAAAGGCGTCTGGCGTTTATTGATTTTAATTTAGCTTTGTTATCGAAAGATGAGCCAATGTTTAACTTCGAACTTCACGAAGATATCAGCACATCCCCCTTTGATAATCCTCGGGTAAATAATTTATCCGCTATTAAGGACATTTGGCGCAAGCAACTAAAAAATGAGTTTATTAGTGGACAATTGAACGATGAAATCGCTGATAAAATTAAGCAACGCTTACAAAAACGTTATACCAATATGCGTAAACGTGTATTACAAGTAGAGTTGCGAGACGCTTATCAAGCAGTAAGTAATAGCATTACCACTGTGACCGATCCACACACTAGCTACCTTTCTCCTCGTAATGTTGAAGATTTCAATATCGACATGAGTTTATCATTAGAAGGCATTGGTGCTGTATTACAGCGCGATGATGATTACACCAAGGTTGTTAGTTTAGTGCCTGGCGGACCGGCAGATAAAGCTGGCGACCTACAAGCCTCTGACTATATTGTAGGAGTAGCTCAAGACGGCGACGCTGTACAGGAAATACTGGGTTGGCGCCTAGATCATGTCGTTGATCAAATCAGAGGACCTAAAGGCACTCTAGTTAATTTACAAATCATTCCTGGTGGCGATTTGCAGCAAACCAAGAAGACCATCCAAATTCGCCGCAACAAAGTTACTCTAGATGACCAAGCTGCTAAAAAATCAGTCATTGAAGTAGAAACCGAAAAAGGCACTAGTAAAGTTGGCGTTATTACTTTACCTGCTTTTTATATGGACTTTGCCGCCGCACAAGCTGGCGACCCAAACTATCGCAGCACTACTCGTGACGTATACGAACTTATTCAAGAGCTGCGTGACGAATCTATTAGTGGCATTGTTATTGACTTGCGCAACAACGGCGGTGGCTCGTTGCGAGAGGCAAATCAACTGACAGGGTTATTTATTGAAACAGGTACGACAGTTCAGGTTCGTTACGCTGATGGTGTAATCGAAAAACAAATGGATCGTAACCCGTTATTAGCCTACAACGGCCCTCTGGTGGTCCTAGTTAACCGTTATAGTGCATCAGCTTCAGAGATTTTTGCAGCCGCTATGCAGGACTATAAACGCGCTTTAATTGTCGGCAGCCAAACCTACGGCAAAGGTACTGTACAAACATTTAGCGACCTTTCTAGTGGACAGATAAAATACACCCAAGCTAAGTTTTACCGGGTATCTGGTGCAAGCACACAAAATAAAGGAGTTATTCCCGATATTATGTTACCCAGTTTAGATGACCCCACTAAAGTCGGTGAAAGCACTCAAGATCATGCCCTTAAATGGGATCAGGTTAAGGCCATTAACCACAAAACTTATTTTGCCTTTGAGCGTGTTATCCCTCAGTTACAAGCGAGACAAGAACTACGTAATCGGGACAGTGCCGATTGGCAGTATACCTTAGCTGTCGCTGAGCATGAGCGTGATAGACCAGACCGTGTTAGCCTTCACTGGGACCAACGCAAGAAGTACTGGCAGGAACAACAAGATTGGTATTTAAGCCATATTAACAAATTACGCCTTGGCCACCAGCTACCCCCTGTGACTGATACTGAAGACCATGAGTTTGACTATGATGATGCCCAAAAAGACCCTTATCTATTAGCAGGTGCTAACGTGATTGCCGACTGGATAGATATGGCGCAATAAGCTTTATCTGGGCTAGGAGCTGATTGATTCGGTAGTCACCAAGCTAGCTGTGTCAGTAAAAAAGGGCCATAACAACACACCTACAAATGGATTAAATTAGTTCCATCATCGGCTCATTAAGTGCCGACAGCTGTTCTCTTAATTCTAAAATATGTTCACCCCAGTAGCGTTCAGTGTTGAACCACGGAAAGCTATGGGGAAAGGCTGGGTCTTCCCAGCGGCGGGCTAACCATGCGGCGTAATACATCATCCGTAAGGTTCTCAAGGGTTCAATCAAGGCCAACTCTCGTGGTTTAAAGTCATAAAACTCATTGTAACCTTCCACTATTTCAGACAACTGTATGCGCTGTCGGTCACGATCACCTGACAATAACATCCAGATATCCTGAACAGCAGGAGCCATACGAGAGTCATCAAAGTCAACAATATTGGGGGCATCATCGCGCCACAACAAGTTACCACCATGGCAATCCCCATGAACTCGAATGTAACTGACTCCCTCAGCTTGAGCAAAAGCAGCATCAATACGGACTAACAAGTCAGCTGTTAAGCTGTCGTATGCGGCTTTTAGTCCTGCTGGAATAAAATTTTTGCTCACAAAGTCCACACTATCGTGACCAAATGTTTGAGGGTTTATGAATGGCCTATATTGGTAGTCCTCTACCGCACCGAGCGCATGTATACGGCCTAACAATCTACCCATAGTGTACAGATTACCAAGGTCATCCAATTCTGGGCCGTGGCCACCTTTACGTTCAAATAAAGCAAACTGAAAGTCTTCATAGTGCAGCAAGCTATCTCCGTATTTATTAATCAACGGTGGCACCACGGGTAATTCATAAGCTGCTAGGGCAATACTAAAATGATGCTCCTCCAAAATCTGGTCAGAGGACCATCGCTTAGGCCGATAAAACTTAGCAATAACAGGCAGCGCTTGATCTTCAAGGCCGACTTGATATACACGATTCTCGTAACTGTTCAAAGCTGATATTCGCCCGTCACATACATAGCCTTGGCTTTCAACCGCGTCCATAATGTAGCTCGGCGTTAATATAGAAAAAGGGTGAGTTTCGTTGCTCATAGTAGGTTACTCATATTTTGTTGCTCGTAGTTGCTCGCAGTAACTACTAGTTAAAGAACAATGCCCAAGTATATCTTAAGACCCAGTGGTCATCTTGTAACTATGGAGGCTAATAGTCTCCACAACTTGACAAAAGTTCTCTATAACCACGACATTAAAGCTTATATATTACTTAGTCACGTAATTTAGTCTGCACCCCTCGATCTAGGGGCAAAAAAGGCGTTGGCAGTCTTTACAGTATTAAGCTTATCAACTTGCTAGCTGGCTTATTAAAAGGCCTAGAAAGTCGACACCAATTGCATACTAACCAGGTGGCCGATGTGCTTATGGGCTGTGCCACCAATGCAGGTGAACAAGGTTCAAATATCGCTAAAGGTGCTATTATAGATGCCGGTTGGCATAAATCAGTACCTGACGTTCAGCTTGATCGTTTTTGCACCTCAGATCTCAAAGCAGTAAATACTCCTGCCGCTAAAGTAGCCAGTGGCATGGAAAATCTAATTATCGCAAGTGGTGTGGAAAGCATGAGCTGTGTACCAATAGGCAGTAATGGTGGCCCTTTTTATTGGACCCCAAATACATTGCTAACAACCTCAGCACTCCTCAAGGCATAGGCGCCGACCTTATCGCCACTATCGAAGGCTATAGCCGTGAGCAGATTGATAGTTATGCACTACAAAGCCAACAAAGAGCTACTCACACTTGAGATTTCGGCGGTTTGCTGGTTCAGTTATGGCTGTTACGGACTCCACGTGTTCCATCGACATCAAGGCTCTCCTCGCCATCAGGTGGAGCACTTAGGTACCATCGGCGCAGGTACCATCGGCGCAGGTATCATCAGCGCAGGCATCATGGGGCAAGGGAAAAGACTACAGCCAAAAGCTATTGCAAAAAACCTGAACCAAGGGGGTATCGATGGTCATAAAATGCAGCAGGTACTTGCTCTCATACACCCTACTGATAAAACTACAGACCTAAAAGGCTGCGATCTTATTATTGAAGCAGTGTTTGAAGATAAATAGCTTAAAAATCATGTATTACAAGAAAAGGCCCTTTGATTTTGCTAAACAAATAAATTTACCATAGTAGTTAACAATGGGTTAGGGTTTTATACTTCAAGAACCATTAGTACTACAATGGATGAAGCCTTACATATGGCTTAACCAAGTTTATTGCCCGCTGTGATGAATTATCGAAAGCCTATGGTGCAGGATTTAACGCACCTGACTTCGTTTACGAATACCAAAAGCTGGGGAAAACGTTTGTATAATCTAGTTTCAGATCCGTATAATATGGCGTTTATTAAGCCCGTTAAATCAGGGAGTTATAATGACTGCTACGAATGCACTCCAGTTCCCCATTAGCGAAGCTCCTGCGATGGGCCAACCTTTAGCCGTTGCCGAGGGAGTGTACTGGTTACGCATGCCATTACCCTTTTCTCTTAACCATATCAATTTATGGCTATTGGAAGACGATGCCGGCTGGACCATTGTAGATACTGGCCTCAATACCTCTGCCTGCAAGGAACTATGGCAGCAGGTGTTCGATAAACACCTTAATAACAAGCCAGTTCATCAACTTATTGTCACTCACTTACATCCGGACCATGTAGGTTTAGCTGGTTGGATCTGTGAAATTTGGGGCTTAGAACTACAAATGTCCCGCACAGACTACATGGCCTGTCGCGTACTTATGTCTGACACAGGAAAGCCCGCACCTAAAGCAGCTATCGAGTTTTACCAACGTGCCGGCGTAAGTGATGACCAACTCGAATCTTACAAAGCAAAGTTTGGTGGTTATGGCAAAGGTATTTATGCCATGCCTGACAGTTTTATACGCTTACAAGATGGCGAATCTGTTATTATGGCAGGCCGTAAATGGGACATTATCGTTGGCCGAGGCCACGCCCCAGAGCATGTATGCCTATTGTGTCCAGAGCTGAACGTTTTTATCGCTGGTGATCAAGTGTTGCCTTCTATTTCTTCCAACGTGAGTGTGTGGCCTACAGAGCCTCACTCAAACCCACTAAAAGATTGGCTTGATTCATGTGCAATGTTGCAACAACGCATCCCCGCCGATGTGCTAGTATTACCGTCCCATGGACAAGTGTTTTTTGGTGCTCATCAACGCTTACAACGGCTTATTGATGGCCATGAAAAGTCACTTGTTAAACTGCTAGAGGCGTGCCAACAGCCTCAACGTAATGTGGACTTATTTAGCCAGTTGTTCCGCCGCCCTATTAACGACGACGTACTAACACTGGCGGTAGGCGAAACCCAAGCCCATTTAAATTACTTAGTTAGCAAAAATAAACTCCAAAGCAGCTCCGACAGCGCCGGTGCTACTTGGTATCAAACCATTTAATAGAAGACCATTTTATGCACATCATTACCATCAACCGTGAACCTGTTGAATTATTTAAAATCTTAAAGTTTGAATCTATTGTAGGCAGTGGCGGTGAAGCCAAGAAAAGAATTAGCGAAGGTCTAGTTAAAGTTAACGGCGATGTAGAAACTCGTAAAAGTCGTAAAATGCTTGGTGGTGACACCATAGAGTTTGAAAAACGCCATTACGAACTAAAACTTCTTTAGCCGGTGAGCATTAGCTCTCGGCTCACCCGCTACTTTAATCCTGCCCATATAAGCGCAGGCTTTATTGCGCCATTGGTAGGCTACACTAGTTCGGCTGCCATCATTTTTCAAGCTGTCAACAGTACCGGTGCCAGCGATGCTATAGTAACTAGCTGGTTCTGGGCCCTAGGTGTGGGCATGGGGTTGTCCACCATTGGCCTGTCACTGTTTTATAAACAACCCATTCTTACAGCATGGTCTACGCCAGGCGCAGCCATTTTAGTGACCAGTTTAGCAGGAGTACCCTTGGCCGAAGCCATCGGCGCCTTTGTATTATGCTCTGTATTAATCACCTTGGTGGGGTTGTCTGGCTGGTTTGATCGCATCATGGCCTACTTACCCAAATCTATCGCGGCAGCCATGTTAGCGGGGGTTCTATTACCTTTTGCTATGCATATGATCATGTCTCTAGAGTCTCAATTAGCCTTGGTTTTGGCCATGATGGTGGCATTTTTTATAAGCCGTGTCATTTGGCCAAAACTGGCTGTTATGGTGACGTTGGTACTAGGTGTGTTGGTAGCGGCTATGCAGGATTTAATTACTTGGCAAGATGTAGGCTTACAAATTTCCAGCCCTATTTGGACCACACCTCAATGGTCTTTATCTGCAGCCATTGGTGTTGCCATTCCACTATTCATCGTTACTATGGCTTCTCAGAATGTGCCGGGGATAGTTGTATTGCGTAGTCACGGCTATGATGCTCCCGCAGCTCCTTTGATCACCTGGACAGGTATCACGGGCGTTCTTATGGCTCCGTTTGGCGGCTTTGCTTTTAATCTTGCTGCCATTATGGCGGCCATTTGTATGGGTAAAGAAGTGGACGCCGATCCAAAACAACGCTATCGCTCTGCAGTCTGGGCTGGTTTATTTATTGTAGCTACCGGGGTTTTTGCAGGTAGCTTAACGGGCATATTTAATAGCTTGCCCCAAGCGCTAGTAGTGACCATCGCGGGCTTGGCGCTACTAGGCACTATAAGCAGCAGCCTTAACACTGCACTCGCTACAGAAGCAGAGCGCATTCCCGCCATAATCACTTTAGTCACCACCGCTTCTGGTGTGGCTATGTGGGGCGTCGGCAGCGCTTTTTGGGGCTTAGTCTTAGGCGCTTTAGCACTATTCATTCAACGTTACTGCTCTGCAACTATTACAGCTAATGACCAGCACTGAATCAACTGCACCTTTAGCCTTTAGCCGTAGACTTAAGGCAAGAATTACAGCTACTATCTAAAAATAGCCGAACCTGCATAATTCAAAATCTTCTCTTATGAAAACTGTTTATTCACCTGATCACATCCTACGCAATGCTAAAACAGAACTTACCGGTGGCCAATTGGTCACACCTTTTGAGTGCCCTCAACGAGCTGATTATGTTTTATCAGCTATAAAGTCTCAAAAATTAGGCGCAATAGTCCCTCCAACGCAGTGGCCACGGCACCTTGTAGAAAGCATACACGACCCAGGGTACCTCACCTTTTTAGACAATATCTGGCAACGCTGGACGCTAACCGGCAACCAGGGTGAGGCGATACCCAATATTTGGCCATCTCGATCCATGTCTAGCCAGCGTATTCCTAATCATATCGAAGGACAACTGGGTTATTATAGTTTAGCTGGCGAAACTAGCATTAGTGAAGGTACTGCTCAGGCCGCTTGGACTTCGGCCAATGTTGCACTTTCTGCTGCAGACATCATTCATCACGGTGAAGGCGGTGCTTTTGCTCTTTGTCGCCCTCCCGGGCATCATGCATCAAAAAATCAGTATGGTGGTTATTGTTTTATTAACAATGCGGCTATCGCTGCTCAAAAATTACGTAATGATGGGGCCAAAAAGGTAGCCATTTTAGATGTTGATTTTCATCATGGTAATGGTACTCAGGATATTTTTTACCAGCGTAACGACGTGTTCTTTTGCTCAATCCATGGAGACCCGATGGATGCCTTCCCGTATTTTTTAGGTTTTGCCGACGAAAAGGGAGAAGGGCTAGGGTTAGATCACAACCTTAACATGCCCCTTCCAAGAGGTACGCCCTACCATTTATGGCACCAAGCTCTTACCCACGCTATAAGCAAAATACGCCACTTTAACGCCGACGTCGTAGTGATTTCTTTAGGTGTAGATACCTTCGAAAATGACCCCATCAGCTTTTTCAAACTCAAAAGTAATGACTTTATTGACATGGGTAAGACCATCGCCAGCATCCGTTTGCCTACCTTGTTTATTATGGAGGGCGGTTATGCCGTAGAAGAGATTGGTACTAACACGGTTAATGTCCTTAAAGGTTTTGACAGCCTAGCTGGATAGGCTCTATTTGGCCCATGATTCAATCAGTGAACCTATGAATCAATCAGCAAATGAGGCAAGATGTGTTTTTTTCACCTTACAATAAGAGAACAATCCCATGCTTTCAGTCAATTCTTACTTCGACGACAATGTAAAGTCAATCGCTTTTCAAGGCAAAACCCTAAGCACTACGGTTGGTGTTATGGATATCGGTGAATTTACTTTTGGCACCAGCCAATATGAAGTGATGACCATTATCGATGGCGAACTTGAAGTTAAATTACCTGGCACCCAAAGCTGGAACACCTTTACCAACGGTGATCAGTTTGAAGTAGAAGCGAACAGTAGCTTCGAAGTAAAAGTTGTACGCCAAACAGCTTACCACTGCACGTACGAATAAATACGTTACCCTACCTTGTAATTGCAGCGCTGGGCATCATATTAGAACTAACTCAACATTTTCCCCAGAGTCTAAACTGATGCCTACAATTACCAGCCGCTGCCCTCATTGCCAAAAAAATAACCGCCTGCCTGAAGAGAGGGTGCAAGACGATCCCAACTGTGGGGCTTGTAAGCAGCCTTTATTTTCTGGCAAACCTGTTGCCGGCACCAGCGCAAACTTCAACGCCCTAATTCAAGGCGACAAACCTGTTGTAGTAGACTTTTGGGCGCCATGGTGTGGTCCTTGTGTTGGTTTTGCACCGGTATTTGAACAGTCTTCCCAAGCAAACGCTGAGCAACTTCGTTTTGTAAAAGTAGATACTGAAGCCGAGCAAATACTGGGATCTCAATACAACATTCGTAGCATTCCTACCTTAATGGTATTTAAAAATGGTAAGGTCGTAGATCAGCTTAACGGTGCTTTACCGCAGCAAAAGTTCGAGCAATGGCTACATGCCGCAATAAATAAATAAGGCTAACTATTTAAACTTATTGGAGAGAAATGGACGATGAAAAAACTCAAGAATGAAAAAGAACTCCTCAAAAAAGCCATCACTTTAGGAACCGTTTACGCCAATAAGCGCGGTGTGGCCGAATTTGAAGCCACCGATTCTGCAGCCAATAAGATAGAGTATATCTACCGCCTCTTAGTGCATGACAAACTGATCCAGCCACTCCCGGAAAGTCAGGTTTCTCAACCCAGCATGCAGCACAAACTGGCCTTATGGGTAGATCGTCAAATTAACCCGTAGACCCCCTCAACACCTTTGCAGCAAAAAGCCTAAGGATTAACGATGCAAGAGCTTATACAAATTATTGATTTTGTTAAAGAAATTGATCAATTGAAATCTGTACTTAGAAAGACCCGCCCCTTAGGCATGGAGCGTTACGAAAACTCAGCTGAGCATTCATGGCAAGTCACCCTCGCCGCACTCATGCTGAAAGACTACGCAGCCCAACCTGTGGATATTAATAGAGTGCTGCGCATGCTCTTAATCCACGACTTGTGTGAAATTGATACAGGTGACGTGATTGTATATGACGCGGTGGGCAGCGAACACGAAGAAGCTGAGGCTGCAGCCACACAGCGTATCTTAAGTATGCTACCGAACGGCATGGGCGACGAATATATTGCCTTGTGGCACGAATTTGAAGCAGCCAAAAGCGCTGATGCACGATTTGCTAAAGCGTTAGATCGAGCACTACCCTTAATCCATAATTTAAATGATAACGGCCACAGCTGGCAAAGCCACGGTATTACTAAACACCAAGTGAAAACTGTTAATGGTGGCCGCATTAAAAAAGGTTGTCCACAATTATGGGACCTGCTTGAGCCATTAGTGGACGAAGCCGAATTAAAAGGCTGGTTAAGTTAGACCTGGCCAGCCTCGGATGGTAGAATATGCGGCCTAATTTCACTACCAGCTATAGCATACTCTCTTGATTACTACCGCAAACATCACCATGCAGTTTGGCGCTAAGCCATTATTCGAAAACATTTCAGCTAAATTTGGCAATGGCAATCGCTACGGCCTCATTGGCGCTAACGGCTGTGGCAAGTCCACCTTCATGAAGATCCTCAGTGGTGAGCTAACACCCACTTCTGGCAATGTTTCTTTCTCACCTAATGATACCGTTGGTACCTTAAGTCAAAATCAATTTGCTTTTGAAGAGCACACTGTAATTGACGCCGTAATCATGGGTGATACCAAGCTGTGGCAAGTGAAACAAGACCGTGAAGCCATATATAGCCAGCTAGAAATGAGCGAAGACGACGGCATGAAAGTGGCTGAGTTAGAAGTTGAATTTGCAGAAATGGACGGCTACAGTGCCGAAAGCCGTGCTGCAGAAATACTCCTTCAAGCGGGCATTGAAGAATCCTTCCACTGGGGCTTAATGTCTCAAGTGGCGCCAGGTTGGAAGCTACGAGTATTGCTAGCTCAAGCTTTGTTTGCTGACCCTGACATTTTGTTGTTGGACGAACCCACTAACAACTTGGATATTACTACCATTAATTGGTTGGCCGAAGTTTTAAATCAGCGCCGTAGCACCATGATCATCATCTCTCACGATCGCTACTTCCTAAACTCTGTGTGCACCCACATGGCCGATATCGACTACGGCGAATTACGCGTCTACGCCGGCAACTACGAAGCCTATACTGCTGCATCTAACTTAATACAAGAACAGCTGCTTTCTGCCAATGCTAAGAAAAGTGCCGAACGTGAAGAACTACAGCAGTTCGTAGCACGATTCTCTGCCAACGCATCCAAAGCTAAACAAGCTTCGTCTAGAGCTAAAAAACTAGAGAAAATCCAGCTAGATGAAGTCATCGCGTCTAGTCGCGTGTCTCCCTATATTGGTTTTACTTCACATAAAAAACTCCATCGCCAAGCCCTGGTAATAGAACAGTTAAGCCATGGATTTGAAGGTGACACGTTATTTAATAACGGCGAGCTTATTCTTGAAGCAGGCTCAAAACTGGCTGTTATCGGTGAGAACGGCGTAGGTAAAACTACTTTTTTACGCTGCTTATTGGATGAACTTAAAGTCAACAAAGGTGTCATCAAATGGTCTGAAAATGCCGCACTTGGTTACTGCCCACAAGATAGCACCAGCGACTTTGGCAACGATTTAACTCTATTTGATTGGATCTCTCAGTGGCGCACACCTAAACATGACGACCTAACTGTAAGAAGCATGTTAGGTCGTTTACTTTTTACTGCAGACGACTACTTAAAGAAAGTAGCAGTTTGTTCAGGTGGGGAGAAGAACCGCCTATTGTTTGGCAAGTTGATGATGCAAGAAACCAACGTATTGATTATGGATGAGCCCACCAACCACTTAGACATGGAAGCTATTGAATCTCTTAACAAAGCGCTAAAAGTTTACGACGGCACGTTAATATTCGTAAGCCACGACCGCGAGTTTGTATCCTCACTAGCCACCAGAGTGGTAGAAATCAAAAATCACTCATTGGTTGATTTCCACGGCACTTACCCTGAATACCTAGCTAAACAAGAGCTAGATAATCGTTAAGCCACACAACCTTTAAGGCCCACAAAAGCCAGCAGCTATACAACTACCCCCCAAGGCGTAAGTTAATAACCCATCACCATTTACACTAGGTGTTAGGATAAACGTGTAGCTGCCAGCTGCTGCGGTTCCAGTACCAGTGATAACGCCACTAGCAGTGGATAGCACGATGCTTTGGGTATTATCACTGGCGCTGGGGTTGGGCACCACCAATTTTGAAAAGGCATCGCAAGCGCTGGTATCACCCCCGGCTTGTAACAAACAAGCAGACTGGGCCACACGAATGGCATGACTGTGTTGCACCACTTCCATAAACCGAGTTTTCTGAAGATAAGATTGATAGGTGGGTACTGCGAAAGCGGCCAGAATACCGATCAAAGCCACTACAAGCAGCAATTCGAGTAACGAAAAACCACTAGTTAGAGGTGCCTTTTTAACGTCTAAACTAAGACGACTCTCCATGGCATACAACATATCACGCTCCTGTGATTATTTTCATACCCCTTTAATATAGTCCAAATATAGATTTTTGCAGATCTCAGGTAAGCTTAAACACCTGCCTTAGTCTTGCTGATCCACCGATTCTAATAATGCGCTAGAAAAATCATTTTCTAGTTCATCACCAGCAATAGCATACTCGCCGCTAGCCCATGCGCCTAAGTCAATTTGCTGACAACGCTCACTACAAAAAGGCCTATGGATATTTTCTGGGTTCCAAACAAGTGCCTTTTGGCACTGGGGACAAGGGTATTTCGGTTGAGAAGATTGACTCATAATTGATGTTCCGTCATGTGGCAAAGGTGGTGGTGAAGTTGTAATACTTGTTCACTAAGGTGACTTAGGTCATGTTGATTATCCAGCACCCAATCGGCTTTGTCTAAACGTTGCTGTCGTGGCATTTGGCTGGCGATTATGGCGTCAATCTGAACTTTTGTACTGCCATCTCTTTTGCAAGTTCGCTGTCGCTGCAATGCTTCACTGGCGTCTACTACCACCACAAAGTCTGTATTGTTATGTTGTGATGTTTCTAGCAATAAAGGCGACTCTAAAACAGCGTAGATACTGGAGACAACAGCAAGTTGCTCAGTAATTGCCTCGCCTATGAGAGGGTGAAGTAATGATTCTAACCATTGCCTTTGGGCTTTATCGGCAAATATTCTCTGGCGTAAGGCTGTACGATTCAAAGCTCCATCTTTAAGTAATATTTGGCTGCCAAAATGTTGAGCGATACGCTTGAGTGCAGGACTCCCCACTAACACCACATCTCTAGCCACCTGATCAGCATCTACCACAAAAATACCAAGGGACTCCAGCTGAGTACTCACAGCGCTTTTACCGCTACCAATGCCACCAGTGAGGCCTACTATCATATCCACAACCCACTAAAAAAAAACAAAAGGTATTATATCAGTAGTCTTAGTTGGTCACATCATTTGCCCTACTTGAAACAATGGTAGATACAACGCCACTAATATTAAACCCACAAATACAGCCACAACAATGAGCAACACAGGCTCTAGTAGCTGTTCAAGCCACTGACTTTGGTTTACTACCTGAGCTTCATAATAGCCTTGTAATTGAGTAAAGCTTAAAGCTAGGTTACCCGAAGCCTCACCTACGCGGATCAGCTGCAGCACTTGTGGCTGCCATGCCATTTTAGTTAATATCTGACTTAACTTTTGACCTTGCTGAAGACCGACCATAGCCATCTTTAGATCTTTAGATATACGCTTCCAAGAACTACCATTGGCAGCTAAAGTTAGGCAATCTAGTAATGGCACGCCAGTTCTAAAGGTTAAAGACAGCACTAAAAACACTTCGGCCTGGCTCTGTAAATACATTAACCGGCCAAGTCCTGGAACATGCCACAGCAGCCATTCTAACTTCACGCGGGCCTTAGACACAGACCAGAGCCACACCAAAGCTATATAACCCAGTATAAAGGCTACTAATACGCTTCCCATGTTCGAGTTAGCTATATGGGAAAAGTCTAATAACCACTGAGTCAGAATCGGTAATTCATAGGCATCTGACGCATATAAATTAGCCACCTGAGGCACCACCCAATAAATAATTAATAGACTTACAGCCCAACCACTTAATAACGTCACCAAAGGCATGAACAAACTGTGCTTAAAACGCCTTTTTAGATTTTCCTGCCGTGCACTTTGTTGGTGAATTTGAGTTAAAAGCTCACCTAATTCACCACTGGCTTCACCCGCCTGGACTAGCTGCACTATAGTAGGTGGGAACATTCGACTTTGAGACAATGCTTGGGAAAAACTTGCCCCTGTTAGCAATGCACTTTGAAGCTGTATAAGTTCATATCGTAATCGGCCTGACGCCTGTTCCAAGTGCACCAGAGAGATACAGGACAATAAGGGTAGGCCCGCACATAATAATTGCGCCCATTGCTCTAACAACGTTTGTAAATTTTGCTGGTCTATACGCTTGGGCCAATAACGTTGCCAAGGCCATAAGTACTGGGCTTTATTTAATTGAACACCTTCTAACGCCAGCTGAGCTCGCAACATTTGCCTGCTCGAACACCGACGCACCCCGCTACTTTCAACATGCTTTGCATCCAAGCCATACCAAAGCCATATATGCCGCCAATGCCAGCTAAACCACATTACCAAGTCACTCGATTCACTTCATCAAAGCTAGTATGCCCTGAAAGCACACGCCATAAACCCTGACGGCGAACCCCCTCCCCATTCTCCAGGTCCTGCACCTTACGCTGAGCCACTGAGTCGCACTTAGACTGATCCATCACCACAAGATCAAATACACCAAACCGCCCCCTGTAACCCCCATGACAGGCCTCACAACCCACAGGCGAACATGGATTGACTATACCAAAACAAAGTTCGTAGCTTGCCACGGCATCCAACCATTCTTCACTGCCCATTGCATCTAACTGCAACTGGGTCATCGGCTGCTTGCATTGGTTACACAAACGACGCACCAACCGTTGATTAATTATTAAACTCAAGCAGTAACTGAGAGCTAGCATGTCCACACCTAAACCGTGGCAACGATGTATGGCTTCACTGATACTACTTGTATGCATAGAAGTAAGTAATAGATGCCCTGTTTGAGCCGCTTTTAAAGCCACATCAGCGCTATCAAAATCACGCAGTTCTCCTAACATGATTATATCTGGATCTTGACGCAGCAAAGCTCTAAGTATATGGCTGAAAGATAAATTTATGGCATTATTTACAGAAACTTGGTGTACTTCCTGTAACGCAATTTCTACTGGATCCTCTGCACTAACGGTATTGATGTGAGGGGCCTGAATTTGTTTCAGACAACTATACAAAAACATCGTTTTACCACTCCCTGTTGGGCCTGTTACTAGAATAAGGCCTTGAGGCTTACTTAATTGTTGATTAACAATTTGTAGCTGCTTGGGTGACAAACCTTGTTGACTGATATCAATATTCTGTTGCTGCCACTGCAACCGTAATACTAACTTTTCTCCCCAGAGTCCAGCCAGGCTGCTACAACGTATATCTACCCGTTTGTCGTTTAATTGCCATTGAAAGCTACCATCTTGCGGACGACGCGATTCACTAATATCCATTTCTGATAGCAACTTAATACGCACTACAATAGCATCAGCAGCAGATCTAGGTAATTGATCAAATGGTGGTTTAAGAACCTGCATAAGCCCATCCACTCGCATACGTATTCGCATGCTTTGGGATAAAGGTTCTAAATGTAAATCTGAGGCACCGGCACCGGCGGCGATTTCTAACAAGTGGTCCGTCAAAGCGATAACGTTGTTATGAGAAACTGAAGTGTATAAGGGAATATCAGACATCTACGCATCCTTGCGTTACTTATCGATCTCTTAAGCTTAGGTTATATTTTAACAATAACACCTAATATATTTGTTTTAGTTCATATCACCACTAAGCTGGCGAGCTAGATCCACGGCGTAGTTATCGGTCATACCACCGACAAAGTCCATGGTGCAGCATAAGGCCTGATATGCAGTTGCCCCCTGTTCTGGACGATGAGTACCCATTAGCGCAAGATGCTTTTCTGCTTTAAAAGACAACTTCTTATCACCCTCTTGCTGGTCTAACGCTAAGGCTGCGGGTACAAACCCATCTAGCAACTTTTCCAGCACTGAATAAGCCGCCAACTCTGTACGGTGGCGCTCTGGGGCCAAAAATATACGATTTTTTGCTAACGCTTTGGCATCACCAATCACTTGTTGAGTTACGGGGTCACAATGGGATATTAAGTCACCTTGCAAACGCCCTTCCAATAAGGCTGGGATATGCTGCATAAATGCATGTGCCGCAGACTGGACAAGGTAATCAATAACCTTACCACGCAATAATGCTAAGCGACGAGTTGAGTAATAGGCATCCACCATTGCCGTGCGTTGAGGCACTACCAAGGGGCCCGTAATCGGCGCTAACAGCTCCAACACGTCTTGTTCGTCTAAAATACCCAGCTCTACACCGTCTTCTAAATCAATTATGGCGTAACAAATATCATCAGCAGCTTCCATCAAATAAACTAATGGATGCCGGCACCACTCATAGTCTGCTTTCTGCAACAAGCCTAAACGGCCTGCAATATCAGCCAATATATGTTTTTCGGATTGCAAAGCGCCGAATTTTGACTTACGTTCACATTGTTTGGAATTAGATAACCATGGGTATTTAAGAAAACTTCCCAAGGTAGCATAGGTGAGCCTCATACCTCCTTTAAACTGATGGTATTCTAACTGAGTAAGAGTGCGCAACCCTTGGGCGTTACCTTCAAAATTGAGCAAATCAGCCTGTTCCGCTGGGCTCAAACTCTCCAAGCCTCCTTGCTGCCCATAACTAGAAAACCAATGCCGAATTGAGCTCTCACCAAAATGACCAAACGGTGGATTCCCGATATCGTGGGCCAAACATGCCGATTGTACAATGGCACCCAGGTCATGGGGCTCTATCCACTCTGGCCAATTAGCCTGATTTTTTAAGCTATGTCCCACTTGAATACCTAAGCTACGGCCCACACTAGAAACCTCTAAGCTATGAGTTAGGCGATTATGTACATGATCATTGTGCGAGAGTGAGTGTACTTGGGTTTTATGACCCATACGCCTAAATGCACTGGAGAAGATCAG
>JAWUYU010000027.1:0-22996 GCA_034110645.1 Pseudomonadales bacterium | reverse complement strand
TAGGCCTGCAACCCAGACACTTAACGACATAGTCAATGTTCCTTCTTGCAGTTGTATTGAAATACTCAGAGCGACCAGAGGCTTTAACCTTTAGATATAAATCTAACGCATCTAAAAGAGTTGGCGCATCAGATGTTTGAGATGGACTAGTTCTTAATAGATGTTGAGCTGGTATATCAGTATGAGTTAAACGAAGACCCAGCCAATAGTTTTCAAGCTTGCTTAAAAGAGATTTAGACGATAATTCAGCTTTCTTGGCTGACTTAGTCTTGAGACAAATAATAATTCGATTACGAGTGTAATGAGGCTTTAAATCACGAGGTACTGTCTTAGAGAAGTAATATGTACCGGATTTGGTGTAAGTGTATTTGGGAAAAACGTCTACCATTGTGTCTACCACGTTTGTATTAACTTAAGAAAACGTATGTATAACAACTAGTTGAGTCGCCCTGAGGGCTAAGAATGGTGCGGACGGAGAGACTCGAACTCTCACACCTTGCGGCACTGGAACCTAAATCCAGCGTGTCTACCAATTTCACCACGTCCGCGTAATAAACTCAGGCATGGCCTGGGTTCAACGTACTACTTTACTGCAATGTAATGGGGTGGACGATGGGGCTCGAACCCACGACCACCGGAATCACAATCCGGGGCTCTACCAACTGAGCTACGCCCACCACTACAACACTACATTTACTCTTTACCAGCTATACCTAACACGACGTTGGCACGCCCTGCAGGATTCGAACCCGCGACCTACGGCTTAGAAGGCTGTTGCTCTATCCAACTGAGCTAAGGGCGCATGTCACTGCGGTAAAAAATGGTCGGGGTAGAGAGATTCGAACTCCCGACATCCTGCTCCCAAAGCAGGCGCGCTACCAGACTGCGCTATACCCCGACATCCTCTACAACGCTACTGGCTTGCCGCCATGCCGTTGAAGAGGTGCGTATAATATAGCCGCCGCTATCTTTCGTCAAGCTTATTTTTTGGTTTTTCTCAATAAAACCAAACTGTTAAAATAAACTTCAATTCTAGACATCGCGCTTCCAACGGGTGCCTTCTTTACTATCTTCTACCACCACGCCAGCGTCTTTTAATTGATCACGAATTTGGTCAGACAATGTAAAGTCTCGGTCTTCTTTAGCTTGATTACGTTGCGCTACCAATACGTCTATATCTGCATCGGCAAGGTCACCCTCACCCGCTTCACCTTTTAAATGAGCGTGTGGATCCAACTCTAACAAACCTAAGATATTACCCAAACTACGCATCTGGCTTGCTAACACTGCCGCTTGAGGGCTGGCATCACGCTTAAGGCGATTCACCTCTCTAGCCATCTCAAATAATACTGAAATAGCTTCTCGAGTATTGAAGTCGTCATCCATGGCCGCGTTAAAGCGATCTAAATAAGGCCCATCAAGAGGCACATCTGACAACTCCAGTTGATCCAACGCTGTGTACAAGCGATCTAAGGCGCTCTGAGCTTCAACCAAAGCATCCTCTGCGTAATCGATCTGACTACGATAATGACTAGCTGTGAGCAAGTAGCGTACGATTTCTGCAGGAAATTTAGCCAACACTTCACGAATAGTAAAAAAATTACCCAATGACTTGGACATCTTTTCTTTATTTACTCGCACTGCACCAGCATGTAGCCAGTAGTTCACAAAGGTTTCGCCGTTAGCTGCTTCAGATTGAGCTATTTCGTTCTCATGATGGGGGAATGGTAGATCTGGGCCACCACCGTGAATATCAAAATGGTTACCTAAGCAGCATTTAGTCATGGCTGAACATTCTATGTGCCAGCCAGGGCGGCCTTCTCCCCACGGTGAATCCCAAGAGACTTCGTTGGCTTTTGCTGCTTTCCACAATACAAAATCAAATGGATTTTCTTTAACGTCGTTAATATCTACCCGTGCACCAGCTCGCATATCCTCAAGCTTACGATTGCTTAGCGCACCATAAGTAGCAAACTTATCTACACGGTAATAAACATCACCATTGCTTGCTGCATAGGCGTAGTTTTTCTCAACAAGAGTTTGCACCATGTCGATAATGGCCGGTATGTGCGCCGTAGCTCGCGGCTCTTGATTGGGTGGTAATACGTTAAGAGCACGCTCATCTTCATGCATGGCTTCGATGAAACGCTTAGTAAGTTGATCACAAGTCTCACCATTTTCTGCTGCACGCTTAATAATCTTGTCATCAACATCAGTAATGTTACGCACGTATTCAACCTGGTACCCTGCATGCCTTAAGTAACGGGTAATTACGTCAAACGACACCATTACGCGCGCATGGCCAATGTGGCAATAGTCATATACGGTCATGCCACAAACGTACAGGCGTATTTTACCTTCTTCAATAGGTGTAAACGGGACTTTACTATTACTTAAGGTATTGTGAAGCTGTAACATAATTAACTTTTCCGTTAGGCCTTTTTGGCCCAAGAGTCACGCAATGTGACGGTACGATTGAATACTAAGCGATCTTTTGTGGAATCTTTATCAACACAGAAATATCCTTCGCGCTCAAACTGAAAACGATCGCCATCTACTGCAGAAGCCAAGGATGGTTCGGCCATGGCACCTTCTATTAAGCGCAAATTGTTTGGATTCACATACGTCATAAAGTCTACGTCTTTGTCGCCGTCTGGATTGGCATGATTGAACAAACGGTCGTATAAGCGCACATCTACCAATTGGTGATGATCTGCACTCACCCAATGAATCACACCATTTACTTTGTAGCCATCTGGCTTTTTGCCTAAGGTATCTTCATCATAACGACACACCAATTCAATCACTTGGCCTGTGGCATCCTTGATCACTTCTTCACAGGTGATGATATAACCCCCACGTAAACGCACCGATTGCTCTGGCGCTAAACGCTTCCACTTATTCTCTGGCTGCTCGGCAAAATCTGCTTGATCAATAAATACCTGTTTAGACATCACTAGCAGACGCTCACCCATAGCATCATCTTTAGGGTGTTTTGGCACGACTAAGGTTTCATTTTTACCTTGGTCCCAGTTAGAAATGGTTACTTTTAACGGTTCAAGAACGCACATGGCACGAGATACCGTTGAATCTAAATCATCACGCACACTAGATTCTAAACGACCAAAGTCTGTAATTCCCTTACTCCGAGCCACTGGCGTTGCTGTACAGAAGTTTCGCAAAGACTCTGGCGTATAGCCACGGCGGCGCATACCTGAAATAGTAGGCATACGTGGGTCATCCCATGCAGTAACTGTATTATTGTCTACCAATTGCTTCAGCTTACGCTTACTAGTAATGGTGTAGTTAAGCTCTAAACGTGCAAATTCATACTGTCGTGGGCGGCGCTTGCCGCTAGGCAAAGTGACATGATCTATAAACCAGTCATATAAAGGCCTGTGATCTTCAAATTCCAAGGTGCAAATAGAGTGCGTTACTTCTTCTAGCGCGTCAGACAAGCCATGGGTAAAGTCATACATGGGATAAATGCACCAGGTATTACCTGTTTGATGGTGTTCAATGTGACGAATTCGATAAATGATAGGGTCACGCATATTCATATTAGGTGACTGGTTATCTATCTTGGCACGTAATACGCGTTCGCCATCAGCAAACTCACCCGCACGCATACGGGCAAAAAGATCTATATTTTCTTCTATACTGCGCTCACGATGAGGGCTATCTTTACCTACTTGAGTGAGGTTGCCACGGTATTCCCTTGCTTGCTCAGGGCTTAAATCGCAGACATACGCCAAATCCTTATTGATCAGTTCAACAGCGAAGCTGTGCAACTGATCAAAATAATCGGATGCATAACACTCTTTTTCGCCCCATTGAAAACCTAACCATTCCACGTCACGTTTAATGGATTGAATGTATTCGTCACTTTCTTTTTCTGGATTGGTGTCGTCAAAACGTAAATTGCATTGGCCTTCAAACTCTTGCGCCATACCAAAATTCAAACAAATCGAAGTAGCGTGACCCACGTGTAAATAACCATTAGGTTCAGGTGGGAAACGAGTCACGACTTGGCCATCATTATTGCCCTTTCTAACATCTTTAGCGATGATATTACGAACAAAATTTGATGCCTGTACGACGGTTTTTTCGGCCACGAATGGGTCTCCTTGAGGCTTGTTCTGAAAAACCGATAATTATATGTCTTTTGCAGCCTGCCTTGCTACCTAAATTAGTTAGAATTTCAGCGCCAAAACGCCCCCAATGATTGCATCCATTGGCTACGGGCTTCATAATACGCCCCTCTTTATAAACAATTACCCCTAAGGCTGCCGCATGTCAAATGTATTAATGAAAACCAACTATGGTGACATCACCATTGAACTTAACAATGAAAAAGCTCCTATTACAGCGGCTAACTTTGAACAATACGTACGCGACGGCTTTTACGACGGTGTTATTTTTCACCGCGTTATCGACGGTTTCATGGTACAAGGCGGCGGTTTTGACGTGAGCATGGACCAAAAAGAAACTCGTGCAAATATCGAAAATGAAGCTGACAACGGCCTTACTAACGATGAAGGCACACTAGCCATGGCTCGTACTATGGATCCACACTCTGCTTCTGCACAGTTTTTTATTAACGTAGGCAACAATGCCTTCCTTAACCACTCTGGCAAAAACTCTCAAGGTTGGGGTTACGCTGTATTTGGTAAAGTAGTTGACGGCATGGACGTGGTTAACGAAATCAAAAATGTATCTACTACTACCAAGTCTGGCCATCAAGACGTACCTAAAGAGCCAGTAGTCATCGATTCAGCATCGATGATCGAAGGCTAGCAACATGCGCCGCCTATTCATTGCCGACTTACACTTGCATCCAGCCAGACCGGAGCATAGCCGTGCATTGATTGATTTTTGTGAGCAGCGTATTAACGCTGATGACGAACTTTATATATTAGGCGACCTGTTTGAAGCTTGGATAGGCGATGACGTTGGCATAATTACTTATGCCGATGTTATTGCCTGCCTCAAAGAACTTACCGATATCGGCACTAAAGTGTACTTTATGGCTGGTAATCGAGATTTTCTAATAGGGCAACAGTTCAGTCAGTCTACTGGTGTGAAAATCCTACCTGACCCTACCGTAGTTAACTTTGACGGCCAAAACATACTACTCATGCATGGCGACACACTATGTACAGATGACATCAGCTATCAAGAGTTTCGTTTACTCGTTCGAGACATTAACTGGCAAGACCAATTTCTCGCTATGTCCCCTGCATTACGTATGCAGCAAGCTGCGCACTACCGCCAACAAAGCCAAGCCATGACGGCAATGAAGCCTACCGACATTATGGATGTTAATCTCCATGCTGTTAACCAAGTGATGGAGCATCACCAAGTACGCTTGCTCATTCATGGCCACACTCACCGACCACAAGTTCACCACATAAGCCAAGGAGAGCGTATTGTCTTAGGCGATTGGGGGGGGCACTTTGATTACCTTAGCTGGCCAAAGGGTGAAAGCTGGCACCTTATTCGAGAACCTATTTAACCTTTAACTCTGTTTTTATTAGGTTTTTATTAAACTTCATTCATCTTTTATTAAACACTTCGCCTCATTTTCCATTTGGCCCTAGATAAAAAAATAGTCTGGTTCTATTGCAAATATCTCCAACCACTCTAATATCTACCTCAGTAGGGTAAAATCAGTTATTACTGACCTGCCCAACTCACCGAAGCTTTGTGCCAGATCTAAGATCTGCATCAATAACTACAATAACGGTTCAACGCCACAGGCTTTAGGACCACACAAGGAACAGGGTTATGAAATTTTTATTAAAAACATCAACTGCCGCCATTGCACTTGCACTAGCTGGAAACGCAGTTGCAGATGTTAACGTAGCGTATTTTTTAGAGTGGGCTACACCAAACCAAATCGCCAAGGTAGAAAAAGCATACGACGACGCCATGGGCGAAACTGTTAACTGGACAAACTTTGGTACTGGCGTAGGCATGACTGAAGCAATGCTTTCAGGCGATATCGATATCTCCTACTCACAAGGCCTTACTCCTTTTGCTAACGCCGTTAACGCTAACGCGCCTATCAAGATGATTGCTATCGCCGTAGCTTATGGTGCAGCCGATGACTGTGTCGTTCGTAACGATGCAGGCATTACTAAAGAAAATGCATCAGAGCTTGAAGGCCAAGCGGTTGCAGTGCCTCTAAACACGATGGCTGACTTTGGTTTCCGCATGACTATGACCAACCTGGGTGTTGATATTTCTCAACTAACCATCGTTGACCAAGAGCCTGCAGACGCTGCAGTATCTTTAGCAGACGGCGCTGTAGTAATGGCCTGTGGTTATGGTGCTAATTCTCTAGCTAAAATGAAAGAAGTAGGCGCACCTATGCTTACTCCTGCTGAAAAAGCTGCTGCTGGTATTAGTAGTTTTGATATTATTTCTGTGACTCAAAGCTTTGCTCAAGAGCATCCAGAACTAGTGCGCACCTTCGTAGAAGTGACTAGCGAAGCAAACGCTGCATGGGCTGCAGATCAGTCTAAGCTTAGTGTGATCGCTAAAGATGCAGGCATGTCTGAAGATGCAACTACTGCCCAAATGGCTGGTTTCAGCTTCCCAACAGTAGCTGAGCAAAAGCGTGATTACTTTGGTAAAGATGGCATCGCACGTAGCATGGTAGCCTTTATGGGCAACATGTTCGCAACCAGCGATGCGCCAGCTCTATCTGACTACAACGTGACTATCGATACGTCTTTCCTAGACTAAGATAGCATTAGCGCTTCGCAGTGAGCTTTTTGTTTACCGCGAAGCCACACCCCTCGCAATGTCACTAACACTGAGTTATTGCGAGGAGTGTGGCAATCCATTCCCACAATACATCCCTATACGAGTTACCCATTATGAGTGACCTAGTTTCAGACAACTTAAATATGCAGTTCACTACTCCTTCTGGGTTAGTTGTGCATGCTTTAAAAGATGTGAGTTTTACCCTTAAAAAAGGTGAGCTGTTATCCGTTTTAGGCCCCTCTGGCTGCGGTAAAACTACTCTACTCAACATCATCGCAGGCTTCCTTAATCCTACTGGTGGATCTGTCAAGCTTGGCGAAAACGAGATACTTGCTCCAGGTGTAGATAGAGGCATGGTATTTCAGCAAGGTGCCCTGTTTGAATGGCTTACCGTGGCTCAGAATGTAGACTTTGGCTTACGCATGAAGGGAGCCGACCCAGTAGAAACTGCTAAAAAAGTAGACGAATGGCTAGAAATAGTAGGCCTTGCAGGCTTCGGAGACACCCCTACTTACCAACTTTCTGGTGGTATGCAACAGCGTATCGCCTTGGCTCGTTGTTTAATCAACGACCCAGATCTCATCCTAATGGATGAGCCTTTAGGCGCTCTAGACGCCCTTACCCGCGAAAAAATGCAATCGTTGATATTAAAAATCTGGAAAGAAACTGGCAAAACCATCATGATCATCACCCATTCGGTAGAAGAAGCCCTAATGTTGGGTGAACGTTTATTTGTAATGGCGCCACGTCCTGGACGCTTGCATAAAGAATACCGCTTACCATTTGCCCAAATGGGTTTAACTGAAGACCCAAGAGACATCAAAAAAACGCAACACTTCGGCGAAACCCGAGAAGAAATCCTTTCCATGATTTGGGATATGGAAGAAGAAATTATGGGCGGGGGGTCTTTATAATGAGTGACTTCCTATTTGAACAACGCAACACCATTGTAGCTTTCCTTATTATTGGCTTATTAGTCTCCCTTGCTTTGTCTGTGCTTAAAGGACGACAAGTAATGACGACCGAGCGCACAGACCTAGTATTTGGTAACCCGGCTAAAGCCTTAGGCGGTTGGTATTGGATTGTTACCGGCATGTCTTTTGTTATGCTCATTTGGTTTTACTTTTCCTGGGATGCGGCCAGGGCCTATAACCCCACTGCTGCTAATGAATTGTGCCAAGTTGCTAAGGTAGAGAGTGCCATTAATCCTATGCGCTCGCAGTTCCCACTTGATAATCCAAATTTGCGTGGCACAGATCTTATTGCAAGAGACAGCGCTCAACTAGAGCGGATCAATAACAGCTTGCAAACGTTCGCCTTAGAGCACGCTGCAGAAGCAGAAATATCGGCCATATTAGCTAGCCTAACCAGTGCTTTAGTTGACCAAGCTAACCCAGCCTACATGAAGGCTAGTTTATCTACAGATTTTCAGGCTATTACTGCGCGCATTGACAATCTAACTGCTGATTTTAATGACCCAGCGTTCCCCGGGCCACCTACAGCAGCGCAACAGGCAGCAGCTAACGCACAGCCAGGCTGGGGTGATACAGGCAAAGAAGTACCAGTACTACCTGCCACACCACTTGGCTACCGCTATGCAGCTATTGCTGCAGAAATGAAGGTAATAGCTAAGGATTTTGTGAGATTACGTAATACCAACCCTCACTTGTTGGCTCAAATTGCTGATATCAAGTCGCGCATTAAAGCAGCTAAAGCAAGCACTAAAGCAAACCTTAGTTTATCTACAGCAGAGCAAGAAGATCGTGACACGTTATACAGTCAGCTAAACAAGATGCTAAAGCGTATTGATAACGGTTCAATTTTCCCACCTAGTAGCTTAAACGGTGTTCAATCGTCACTTGTGGCCTTTGATCAGGCCCATATTGCACAACAAGGCTCCCTTAAGGCGTTTGATACATGGATGATGCCAGGTGGACGCATTATGGCTGGCAACACGGCCTGTAGTGAACAAGGCTCAGGACGTTGGTTACCTAAACCTTCGGACACCCTAGGCACATTGGCACGTATTGCTAACCCAGATATTGGTTTTAAGGATGTGCCCCTATTATGGTACCGCTGGCAACCAGTAGGTGGCATGATCGCCTTCCTATTCCCAGACTGGATTGCTGATTTAGTGCCTGGAGAGTACCCACGTCATAACCAAAACGGCGATATTAATAGTAACTTCAAATCTAATATACAAGATTTTGTAACTGGAAATTACGATTCGTTTTCAATCCCTGTGCCTATGGGCCATATGTGGGACTCCATCGTTCGTGTAGTGATTGGTTTGTTCTTTGGCATTGTTTTAGGTGTACCACTTGGGCTATTCATGGGCTTAAGCCGTTTTGCAAAAGGCTTCTTTGATCCGATGATAGAGCTTTACCGACCTGTTCCACCACTAGCTTGGGCACCATTAATCTTAACTATTTTTGGTATTCAAGATGACGGCAAGATCTTCCTATTGTTTATGGTGGCCTTCGCTATTATGGTGATCTCCGCTCGTACAGGTGCTACTGGCACACAGTTATCTAAGATTCACGCGGCTCACTCCTTGGGTGCTAACCGCCGTCAGATACTACGACGAGTGATCTTCCCTAACTCATTACCAGAGATCCTGACCGGTATCCGTATTGCTATCGGCGTATGTTGGGGCACCTTGGTAGCTGCAGAAATGTTGGCAGGCACTACTGGTATAGGCTTTGTAGAGAACGTTGCGCGTAAGCAATCAGACTACGAAGTGATCTGGGTGACCATCATCATACTAGGCGTATTAGGCCTCATGTTTGACCTAATCATGCGCTCAGTTATTAAACGCACTATCCCATGGCGCGGCAAAGGCTAGATGAAAGACTAGGGCTAACCCCCTAACCTAGTTCCACCTTAAAAAAAGGCACTCCATATTATTGGGCTGCCTTTTTTTTTGGCATGCACTTATACACTTTCACACTGTGTGTGACAGGAAAAACTGATCTTCATTTACAGGGGGATTACAGTCTGTGCCACTGAATTGAATTGAATTGAATTGAATTGAATTGAATTGAATTGAACTGAACTGAACTATACCATTGAACTATAAAGCGCAATGGCCGCAAGGCTAGATAACAAGGCCAAAGTAAACTTGCGCATTAGCGCAATATCAATACGATTAAACAGGCTATGCCCCAGCTGATTACCCACCAACATCACAGGCATCATCACTAACAACAGGCTAGGTAAATTAGGAGACACTAAGCCGTGCTCGTTAATCCAGAACAACCCATACACATCGATCAGCAAGAAGCATAAGATAAGCCCCGCACGCATGACTGTGAGGGGCATATTGGAAGACATCATATACACAGCTACAACTAGCCCTCCAATACTTGCAAGGCCATTCACAAAGCCAGAAAGAAGGCCTACAATTACCAGACAAATAATAGATTGTGCAGCCTTAAAGTGCCATTTTCGCCATAAAGCAAAACAGGCAATCAAAACCCCACCACCCGCTAAGCCTCGTACCAAGTCCGACTGCCAATACTGTAATGCCATCACACCAAAGGGTGTACCAACTACACTACCTAAACAGAGAATAGCTACCCAGCGCCATGGTATTTGACGCCAAACTTTAGGTAATAAGTGCAAACTGGCCATTACCTCCATTACAAACATAAGGGGCACAATGGTTTGAGCACTAAGAATAGGAGCTAAGGCAAAAAAGCACAGGGCAGAAAACCCAAACCCCGATAACCCTCTAACTACGCCTGCTATAAGGACGACGCTAAGGGAGTAAGACAGCTCTAAAGGAGAAAGTGGTAGGTAAAACCAGTCTAGATTTATACTATCCATTTAGATGCTGGCCATTTAGGTGCCATTCATTTATGTACGTTGGTCGCCTTGATACAGGCGTACCACATGCCTAGCTTCGGCAAAAAACAACCAGCGTTCTACTAACAAACCAGCCATCATCAAACACCATGCTACAGATAGCATAGCCACACTAGCACCCTGCGTAAACCAGTACATAACACCTAGGGGCAAGATAAAAGCCACCAAGGTCATGACTATACGTAACCTAAGTAGTTTGTCGGCAGTTATCTGATAACCAAACTCACGGTTTAAGAAGGTTGGCGCACTGTGCCCTGCATCCAATAACCGCACACTGGCTTGAGTAAAACCGGTTGCCGTTTGTATGGTGGCACCTTGAGGTTTGCCCTGCCAGAAAAAATACACTAATTTTAAGGCCAAAGTAATTAGCACCAAACCCATAACAACAGTCAGTAACTGGGGGTTTAAAGCGCCAAAAAAGCCGCTCACAGCCAAAAACAACAAACCGCCACTACTGAGCGCATAAGCCATAAACAAGGCAGGAACCATCGGTGTGTTCCATTGACGAATGGTTTTTAAGCTGGCGTAGATCATGCTGGTACTAAACAAGGTGATCAATGCCAATATAATGCTCAACCCAGCTAATACATTGATACTAGACCATTGCCAGAATATAGCAGCTGCATAAAGGGCTGCAACAGGATAAAGCAAAATAGCGAATACCGCCTCGCGGGATAACCATGACGTACGAAAACGGCTAAACGAGCGCCACGCATTTTTAGGGTTGGCCAAGTGCATGGTAGACGACAACAACCCAATACTCACAAGCACCATAGCAATGACGCCTAGAATAATTTGTTGATCAGCAGTACTTGCTTGAGTAAAGCCTAACAACTGACCCACTCCTAGCCACGTTAGCAACCCATAGCCAGCGCCAGAGGTAACGGTAAAAATAAGAACTGAAAACGCCGGATGCATAATAAATACCTAAATGTGATGCAATAATTATCGGTTAACGATGCGATTAACCAGTTGTTTAACACCCTGCATAGCAGACACTTTAATTTGCTCTTGTTGCTTAGGGTTTCTAGGCGGCAAATAGGTGTTTACTGGGTTGTAACCCAATTCTGGCATCAACTGTTGGCCAGCACGTTCACGGGTTAGCTTTGAAACTTCTGAGTCTGGGTCATCAAAGTCGCCAAATACACGAGAAGATGTTGGACAGGTTAATACACAAGCTGGCTGACGTTCGGCCTCGGGCAGTTGTTCGTCATAAATACGATCAACACACAAAGTACATTTTTTCATGGTGCCAGAGTCAGTGTCTAACTCACGGGCGCCATAAGGACAGGCCCAAGAACAAAGATTACAGCCCATGCACTTATCTTGATCGATCAGCACTATGCCATCTTCTTCACGCTTGTAAGACGCTCCCGTAGGACAAACCGTTACACAGGCAGCGTCTGCACAGTGCATACACGACATCGGTATATTCACTGTTTTACTGTTAGGGCTGTCTCCTACTTCATAGGAGTGGATACGGTTAAGCCAGCTGCCACTAGGGTCTTTACCATGGGGCCGCTCATCACTTAAGGGGCCAATGGTGCCTGAGGTATTCCACTGTTTACAGGCGGTTGCACATGCATGGCAACCAACACAGGTGTCTAAATCTACTACTAAGCCTAGCTTCATTTCTCACCCCTGCTAAAAATGTCACGCCAACCGCGACTAATGTTTATATTCGGATGGCTACTATAACTACTTACCTTACTTGATGGCGTAAAGTTGGGTACTGGCTTCACCTTGTCAAAACGTGGCCATGATAGGTTTGTGCCCGCCAATTCATCGTCCTTGTCGCTTGCAGGGGTAATCTTCACTCTGAGATCATACCAAGCCGCTTGGCCAGTAATCGGGTCTGAGTTTGTCATACGATGACCACCTACTTCAGCTTCACCAGGTAATAACTCATTAATTAAGTGATTCATCAAAAAGCCCTGTTGAGACTCGTTGGCGTCATCGCTTAAACCCCATGAGCCCTGTTTCTTGCCTATGGCATTCCAGGTCCACACTGTTTCTGGGTTAACCCCTTCCATCAGCTTAACTTGAACACGAATTTTTCCGTTATTGGATTCTACCCAAGCCCAACCAAAGTCTTTAATACCTAGGGCTTCACCCTTACTGCGGTGCATGTATAGGTAGTTCTGAGACATGATTTGGCGTAACCAAGCATTCTGAGAATCCCATGAATGGTACATAAACATAGGTCGCTGGGTAACCGCAAAAAAGGGATACTCTTTTGCATCCGTTCGCTGCTGCTCTAACGGTGGATAGTAAAACGGTAGTGGGTCAAAATACGTTTTAAGACGCTCTTTTTGATGTTCCTCTGTAGGCTGAGGCCCATCATATAAACCTTGCCCAGCCAAACGGAATTTTTGTAGGGTTTCAGAATACAGTTCAATAACGATCTGATCCGTGCTGCCTACCCAGCCTGCTTCTTTGGCTAACTCCATATAATCTTTGTTAGCGTGGCGCATATAACGCTGATTAGGCTTAAGCTCAAATTTAAAGAAACATTGATTGTCTATATAGGCTTGCCACTGATTAGGGTTAGGTTCACCACGCAGTGATTTTTCACCATTCTTACCACGCCAGCCCGCCAAGAAACCAATGCCAGGGGCACGTTCAAAATTAATGATAAAGTCTTTATAGTCTTTATATTTAGGTTGGTCTTGGTCGTTAGTAAAGGCTGGAAACTTCAACCTACCCGCTAACTCCACCATCACTTCTTGCCAGCTTCGCACATCACGATCTATAGCAAGAATGGGTTGGCGAATAGAATCACACGCGGCGTCTACTTCCGATATAGGTCGGTCCAACATAGAAATAGTGTCGTATCGCTCGAGGAAGGTCGTGTCTGGCAATACCAAATCAGAAAAATTCACTGTTTCCGAATGGAACGCATCACAGGTGACAATAAACGGTATTTTATATTCGCCGTTGTCGTTCTTAGCCCTAAGCATGTCCATGGTTTGTGAGGTGTTCATGCTGGAGTTCCATGCCATATTGGCCATGAACAACATCAATGTATCTATAGGGTACGGGTCTCCTGCTACAGCATTACTAATCACCATATGCATTAAGCCATGGTTCGCAATAGGTGCATCCCAAGAATAGGCTTTATCGATACGCCTAGGCTTACCGTTTTCGTCAATTACCAAGTCTTCTGGTTCAGTAGGAAAACCCAAAGGTGCTGATTCTAGAGGTGTATTAGGGGCATTTCCTTTGGCAGGCTTAATATGCGGAACAATATGCTTAGGGAATGGTGGTTTCGCTAAGTGGCCACCTGGGCAATCAATAGTGCCCAGAATCACCTGCAGCAAATGTATAGCACGGCACGTTTGGAAGCCGTTAGAGTGAGCCGAGATACCTCGCATGGCGTGCATCGATACAGGACGGCCAATAAACTGGCTTTGTTTACGCCCTGCCCAGTCTGTCCACTCTGTGTCTATAGTAATGGTTTCTTTAAAGGCCACATGAGCCATTTCTAAGGCAATGCGTTCTATATCTTCTGCCGCAATGCCACACACATTTGCAGCAGCTTCTGGCGCGTATTCTGGCGCCATGTATTTTTCCATTAATATGCTAAATGCGGTTCTAACTGGAGTACCACACGAAGCCTCATACTCACCGAATAAAGCGGGTGCTACATCAGGGCTTAAGGCCGATTGCATAGCGCTAGTATGCTGGTCCCAAACTTGAGGGTTGCCATTTGCATCACGCAACAACAAACCATCGCCCTGTTTACCTGGGTTATTAATGACTAGCTGGGGGCCATTGGTATAGCGAATTAAGAATTCATCGTCTACTAGACCTTCCCTTAGTAGCACTTGAACCATAGAGAGGGCAAAGATCCCGTCTGTACCAGGTGTTATGGCGATCCATTCGTCGGCAATAGCTTGGTAGCCTGTACGTATAGGGTTCACTGCAACGAACTTAGCACCACGCTCTTTAATGCGTTTTAAGCCTATCTTAATAGGGTTAGATGCGTGATCTTCCGCCACGCCCCACATCATAAAATATTTAGTATTTTCCCAATCTGGGTCACCAAACTCCCAGAAAGAATGCCCCATAGTATACAAACCAGCAGCAGCCATATTAACGGAACAAAAACCACCGTGCGCAGCCCAGTTAATAGTGCCAAATTGAGTGGCCCATAACCCTGTGAGAGCCTGCATTTGATCTCGGCCAGTGAAATAGGCCAGTTTTTTAGGATCTGTTGCTCGTATATTAGCTAACCGAGCCGTAAGCATGTCTAAGGCGGCATCCCACGAAATTGGTTCAAACTCACCTGCACCACGCTCTGTGCCAGCTTTACGTAGCATGGGCTGAGTTAATTTAGCAGGTGAAAGCTGCTTCATAATGGCCGAGTTGCCCTTAGCGCATAGCACCCCTTTATTGACAGGATGATCTATATTACCTTGGATGAAGCGAATTTTTTCAGCTTCTAAGGTCACCTTGATACCACACCTACAAGCACACATATAGCAGGTGGTATAACGATGTTCTTGTTTCGAGTGATCTTCAAACTGAGGTAGGTCTTGGCTTTGAGTCATAGGAACAAATGCTTATAAGGTTAATTCCATAAAGCATAAAGGATGTAACACTTTTATCCAACTGCCAACCTTTATTTGTCCATAGGGCCAAATGTCACAATTACCCTAAGGCCAAAAAATATTATTAATTTAGTCAAACCAACAAAAAAAATGTAAAAAAAAGACTGCAAAAAGGCAGCCTTAAACATGAATAAATAAGGGAACTAAAAAACAGAAATCTTAGCCTGCAATGCCAATAAATTCAGGCATTATATCTATAGCTCGCGGTGTCACTGACTTGCGGACGATGCGTAACTGCTTCGTTCTAAGTGCTTCACCACACGCTTTAACAGCTACAGAGGTTTCATGAGTGACCGATAAATAATCTGATATGGGTAGTGTGTGTGCAATGGCCATAACGACCTCCTATAGAGAAATGCTTCATTTCTGGACCTAAGATAATATCTATTTTGGATCCAACAAAATCACTATAGCATCCACCAAAAAGAATGTAATGGAATATTAAACGATATTTTTATAACTTAAAGATATAAAAGATTGGTGAAAGAGCCACTTTATAATCAGTTACACCAATTTGTAGCTAGTGTTTGCCACAAGTGCATTTACATCTACGCCAGTGTTAGCAGACTTATTCGCCCTTGCCCAGGTATTGATAGAGCGATTTCCAGTACGACAAAATGCTAATACCTTACCCGAAGACTGTTGTAAAACATCAGCCATTTGAGCAACAGTATCATCTGGAAAATTCATGCCAACTACAGGAATAAAATGATATGTAAGACCTAATGCTTCGGCTGCAGCTTGCAGGCGTGCATTAGTTGATGGGTGCTCGGCTTCGCCATCTGGGCGATTGTTAATAATAGTGGTAATGCCTTGGGCTTTAATTGAGGCCATGTCAGTTTCTAAGATCTGTGGCCCTACGGCGAATGTGTCACTAACTTTGGTAATGTTCATGGCAGGTTTTGTCCTTAACTTGATAACAATGTTGTTTTAAATGACATTTTAAGTATATTTGTTAATTCTAATATAAAGGCCAACACATTTCAAATGTTCTCGCTTGGCTTATTAAAGGTTACCACGCTTACTCAAAATATTAGGTTTTTATTCCTCTTCCCGCTTCAAACATCTTCCTCTAGGTTCGTTACCCTCATGCAGAACAACATCAGAATGGAGGAACTGTGCTGCATCGGCAGACTCTTTTACTTTAGAAGCACTACGATCTAACATTTCAGTTTCAAATTCAGTTAACACTCTTTTTCGTATTCCGATTTCTCTCCAATTAGAGTGTGGCCTGCAGCCTCTCGTTATTCCACGAGCAAGCGAAAGTGCATCTAGCAGCGCTTGATTTGCTCCCTGTCCCTTGAACGGACTCATAGGATGAGCTGCATCTCCAATTAATGTGACGAGTTCCGATTGCCCTAAAAAATCTGCTTGCAGTATATCTCTATCATAAACGGGGTAGCCAGAAACCTGAGTTTCTAGGGTTGCTGCAACAATTTGCGGAATAGGATGGTGCCACTGTGTTCGACGAATGGCCTCTTTCTTTAAAGCTTTTTTACCTTGGGCACTTAAGTCTTTGGCTTCGCTTTCTAACATAGGAAAACTCAATTGCCACATCACAGAATCTTTGTTAAAAGGCATGATGTACATCCGTTCATTGCCATTGGCGGTTTGAAAAACCGTGGCCGAATCCAGTAAATCACTCTCATTATTTTGGAGCGCACTTAACGGACAAATACCTAGTATGACTATACAATCCAGATATCGCAGTGGAGAAGCACCATCACCAATTAATTGTTGACGTACATGGCTACGAATTCCATCTGCACCAACAATCAAATTGGCAGTGGCACTTTTTGGCGTACCATTTACGGTAAAGTTTAAGGCAATAGTATTGTTATTTGTTTCTTTATAATTGAGAAAGTGATGGTTCCATTGCACAGAATTAGTGCCAACAAGTTGCTCTAATAACGCTAAGCGTAAAGCTTGACGCGCAATGTGTACGTTTGTTTTTGTAGGCGGTTTTCTTTTATCTGATTCCACCCATTTTCTAATTCCCCATTCGCCAATAATGTTGCCATCAGGAGTATGTACCACATGGCGTGTAGAAATTAACCCTGCCTTTAACGAGAAAACACCGAAACCCTCTATGGCTTTACTGGCTTGTTGTAAAGTAAGACCATAACCCTGAGAGCGTTCATTAAAATCACTATCTCGCTCATACAATGTAAAAGGAATACCACGGTGTAAACAAGCAACTGCTAATGCTACGCCTCCAATACCTCCGCCAATAATAGCCACGTGTGGAAAGTTTTCTGTATCCGCTTTTGGTGGATGAATTGCTGAAATCAAACCCGAACCAATACAGTGGTTACATAGCGTTAAGTGCGCTTTTGGACGAACAGGAGCAGAGCCTACACTATTTGAATTCTCGAATAGCTCGACTGCCAATTGGTAGGCGAGGCGTACTTTTTTACGTAACCGTTGGCTTTTTTTACCACGGCCATTACACTCCAAACAAATAGACCAACTAGTGGTAATGTTCTCCATCTTACGC
The DNA here is from genome assembly GCA_034110645.1 of Pseudomonadales bacterium. Classification (GTDB taxonomy): domain Bacteria; phylum Pseudomonadota; class Gammaproteobacteria; order Pseudomonadales; family Balneatricaceae; genus Njordibacter. The sequence continues at coordinate 5,248 of JAWUYU010000027.1, read as the reverse complement.
ATACTGCTTTAATTCTCCTGTAAAACCAAAGTTAAAAAAGTCTAGCTGCCCAGGATAGGGTTTCTTATGAGCTGTATTTGAAGAGTTTAGATTCTAGAGTTAGGTTTTTGAAACATCAAGAAAAAATCACAAAAAAAAGCCCAAACACACCCACCTAAGTCGGCATGTTTGGGCTTTTTTTAAACATTCAGATCAGCGCATAGCTAACTAAGTAGTAACGCGAGTGATCGCAGCATCAATAGCATTTACTATCTCATCCAACTCAGTGCGAGTAGTAATTAGCGCAGGGCTTAAGCACAAAGTGTTGTTGTGGCTGGTGAAGCTACGGTTGGTGCGACCGATTATGACGCCGTGGGCCATACAGTCTCCGGCAATAGCAATGGCTACGCTTTCATGTACTGGCTTGCGGGTTTCTCGGTCTTCTACTAGCTCTATGCCTTGAAACAAGCCCATGCCACGTACGTCACCAATAATAGGATGTTTGCCCTTAAGTTCGTTTAAACGCTCATTTAAGTACTTTCCCATTACCACAACATTTTGTAGTAAGTTCTCGTCTTCAATAATGCGCATGTTTTCCAATGCAGCAGCAGGTCCTGCAGTACAGCCACCAAAGGTTGAGATATCACGGAAGTAATCCATTGGGTCAGATGCATCGCCCTTAAATTGATCAAATACAGCTGCTGTGGTTACAGTACAAGAGATGGCTGCATAACCACTAGCTACGCCTTTAGCCATAGTGACGATGTCTGGCACAATGTTAAAGTGCTGATAACCGAACCAAGTGCCAGTACGGCCTAAACCACACACTACTTCGTCCATAATCAACAACACATCATGCTTGTCACAGATGCGGCGAATTTCTTCAAAATAACCTTGTGGCGGTACAATCACACCGCCACCTGCTGTAATAGGCTCTACTATTACAGCACCAACAGTATCTGCACCTTCACGCAAGATAACGTCTTCCATGGCCCGTGCAGCTTGAATACCGTAATCAGTATCACCACCGTTTTCTGCATGGTATGCAGAGCAATGTGGAAATTCTACAAAACCTGGAGTAAAAGGCCCGTACTGGTTTTTACGTTCGTGCTGTCCGGTAGAGCTCAGTGCTGTAATGGTGGTGCCATGGTAATCACGGTCACGGTATAAGATTTTATGCTTTTTACCGCCGCTCTTTTTAGCGGCTATTTGACGCACAATTTTATAAGCTTTTTCGTTGGCTTCAGAACCAGAGTTTGAATAATAAACACGGCTCATGCCTGGCATTTTTTCGATTAGGTTTTTAGCAAACAAAGCGCCTGGCAAAGTGCCTGCGCTGTTGGCAAAGTAGTTAAGCTTAACCAGTTGGTCACGTACGGCATTGGCGATGGATTCGCGCCCGTAGCCTACGTTTACAGTCCATACAGCGCCAGAAACAGCATCTAGATACTCTTTGCCTTTGGCGTCGATTACACGCATACCCTTACCTTCAACAATCATTAACGGATCATTTTCTTCTAAGGGTTTGTGCTGGGTAATGTGGTGCCACAAGTGGTTACGGTCATCGGCCAGGGCGTCTTTTGTGTCGTAGGCATTTACGTCGTATTTCATGGTTTAAAACTCCAACTGTAAAGGGCCCAAAATAAGTTAGGGCTGTGGCGAAATAGGTAATTCGGTGGGGCATTGGCCCATTTAAAAATAAATATTACTGGTAAAACTAGGCAATACCCTAGATCCAGTTAAAACTAACGGGTGATACCAAAAGTTAATTTTAACAAAAAGCATTAGGTATTTGTCTATACACACTTTAGAATTACCACCAACTATACGTATAAAGAGCCGCTACATGAGCCACCCACTGTTCATCTTGGATGCCGGATTAAACGCCAGCCTTCAACAGCAATTGCGCCAACAAATTGCCAAGGCTATTTTAGATCACCACATTCCTTTAGATGCGCCTTTACCTTCTAGCCGAAAATTGGCTAAGCAGCTTAACGTTGCGCGTAACACCGTAGTACTAGCCTACGAGCACTTATTAGATGACGGTTACCTGATTGCGCGAGAACGTAGTGGCTATTTTGTTAATCCAAACATTTTAAACAATACTGTAAAGCTAGAATCTATTTCAGACGTACGTCACACTTCTGGCACTAAGCCAGACTGGCAGGGGCGTTTTAAGTTACATCCCACTAAGCAAGAAAACATTACCAAACCTGCAGATTGGCAAAATTACCAGTACCCGTTTATATACGGCCAGTTTGATCCCGATTTATTCCCTACAAACCACTGGCGTGAATGTTGCCGAGATAACGTAAGTGTGCCTGCCATTCGTAGTTGGGCTGCAGACCACTTTGTGGCTGATGACCCAATGCTTATAGAGCAAATTCACACTCGAGTTCTTCCTCGTCGTGGCGTTTGGGCCGCTCCTGAAGAGATTTTAATTACCATAGGCTGTCAACAAGGCCTATATATGTTGGCCCAACTCCTTCTAGATAAAAACACCATCATGGGCTTAGAAGACCCAGGGTTTGTGGACATGCGCAACATTGCTAGCCTCAACCCTTCCAAGCTGAAAGCTTTACCCATAGATGAAGAAGGGTTGATTGTAGATGAAGGCCTTGCAGAGTGTGACTGTATTTACGTAACGCCTAGTCATCAGTACCCTACTACGGTCACAATGCCCTTAGACCGTCGTCGTAAGCTGTTAGAAATGGCTAGCCAAGAAGACTTCCTAATCATTGAAGATGACTATGAGTGTGAAGCAAACTTCCATCAGGCACCCTCACCTGCCCTAAAGAGCTTAGACAAACACGGCCGTGTTATCTACATTGGCAGTTTTTCTAAAACGTTAGCACCAGGCTTACGTATTGGTTACCTTGTTGCGAGTAAAGAGTTAATTGCTGAAGCTCGGTCATTACGGCGCTTAATGCTGCGCCATCCACCTGCTAATAACCAACGCAGTATCGGCCTGTTTATTGCTCGTGGCTATTATGATTCTTTGTCTGCAACTTTGGTGAAAGCCTACCAAGAACGTCACGGTATTATGGCTGAAGCCCTACAAAAACACATGCCAGGTTTAGCAGAACAGCCCACCTTTGGTGGTTCTTGTTATTGGGTGAAAGGCCCGGAAGGGTTAGATGCAAGAGAGCTTAAGGCACAAGCAGCCGAACACGGAATTTTGATTGAGTCAGGCGACATTCACTTTTTAGGTAGTCAGAAACCGCTTAACTACTTTCGTTTAGGTTATTCATCCATAAACCCTAAATTGATTGAACCGGGCATTGAAAAGCTTGCTCAAATTATGGCTCAAATGTTGCTAGAACCTCAACAAGAGCCTGAACAAGAGCATTAACAACAACCAGCCAAGCTAAGCTAATTTGATCAATACCAAACCAGAGCAAATAAACGCTGCCGCAAACCATCTACTACGCCCTAACACTTCTTTAAACATATAGGTACTTAGTAAGGCAGCAAACAATACCGACGTTTCACGTAAGGCTGCAACCATTGCCACTGGCACCTGAGTCATAGCCCATAAGCATATCCAGTAAGCCGCCATAGACATAACACCACCACCGACGGCAACAAACCAATACTCAGTTAAGCTAGCTAAAAACACCTGTGAGTTATACCGGTAAGCCCAAACGGTGGCGATAATACCGTCCAAAAAGAATAACCAAACCACAAAACTATGCACATAGCCTATTTGGCTTACGGTATAACCATCTACCATAGTGTAGCTAGCAATCCATAACCCAGTGATCAACGCGTAATAAAAACCTGCACCCAGGGGCTTTCCCCGTTTAAAGCGTGACAAAGCCGCCACACCACCGGCGATTAATAATACCGCTATAATTTGAAATGGAGTAAATTCTGCTCCCAAAAACACCAAACTAACGAGCAATACCCACACTGGTGCGCTGCCTCTGGCAATGGGATACACTTGCCCAAAATCACCTTGAGCGTAAGCTTTAACCAGAAATACTTTATACCCAAAGTGCAACACTAGAGTGAAGAGTAACCAAGGCCACATTTGAGCTGGAGGAAAAGGTGTAAAAGGGATAAAGGCCAAAGCCACAACAGTGGTACATGCCATGATTAAACCCATAGCGATAATGGGCTCGGCATTTATTTTAACCAGCGCATTCCAGCCCGCATGTAGAGCGGCGGCAAGTAGTACCGCGAAAAATACTTCTATAGGCATATAGACAGCAATAATATACGCATAGGCGTTAAACCTTTACTATTTTTGACTTAAATGGTGAGCATAAACTACCGCAAGAGCTGCAGAAGCTAATCTAGCCGCTGGGGGATCTGCTCTAGAAGTAAGCATCACAGGCACCTTAGCACCCATAAGCACACCCGCCGCAGTGGCACCGTTAAAGTATACTAGCTGTTTAAATATAGCATTGCCCATTTCGATATTAGGTACTAATAGAACGTCTGCGTGGCCCGCTACTGGGTGATCTATACCCTTTAGTTTAGCGGCTTCTGGGGAGATTGCACCGTCAAAAGCTAAGGGCCCAAACACTTGTGCACCCCAGTGATCTTGCGCAGACATAGCTGCTAAGAGTTCCTGAGCAGCTATACTTGAAGGCATAGATGTGTTCACCACTTCCGTGGCTGAAAGCAAGGCGATGTTTGGCTTAAGGTTACCTAAAGCATGCATAACATCCGTTGCACCGCGCAGAATACTAAGCTGGGTTTTAGTGTCTGGAAGAACATTCACCACCGCATCAGATACACATAAAACGCGATCACTATTGGGCACGGTCATGTGGAATAAGTGACTTAAGCGTTCACCCGTCCTTAACCCATGCTGCTTATTTAACAGCGCACGGATTAATACGTCGGTGTGTAAGTTACCTTTCATCAATAATTGTGCAGTGCCTTGATGAATGCATTGTATGGCTTTTGCAGCAGCGTCTTCTTCGCTATTACTGGCAACCAGTTCAAAGTCATCAATTGGCCAGTTAATAGCCTTTGCTGCAGCACAAATAGCGTCGATATCACCTACTAAAACAGGAATAATAATACCAGTCTCATACGCCAATTTAGCGCTTTCTAAGGCCAATTCAGAACCTGCATTAACTACCGCTGTAGTCATAGCTGGCAAGGCCTGGGCCATGCTGAGTAACTGCGGCGGACATACTGGTGTTAATTTTCTAAGGATATGAACTGGTCTCTTAGTTAAAACTTAAATATTAACGTGAGTTAAGGCTGGGGGAAACTTTGTGATTAAAAGGCCTTAGTGCGCTTAGGCCACCGC
>JAWUYU010000026.1:0-37204 GCA_034110645.1 Pseudomonadales bacterium | reverse complement strand
ACAACGGCAACAGCCTGACAAAATGGTCACCGTTAAAATAGACGCAGCCACTGGCGAACTAGCAAGACCTGAGGACTCTTCAGCGGTAGAAGAAATATTCCGCGCAGAGCGCACACCTAAACAAATGGCATTGCCTAAAAGTAACGGAGCTAACATGGGCGACAGTAATGGCACCTTTGTACAAGAAGCTGCGCCAGAACAAGTATTTTAGTTAGGCCCTTGTTCCATCATATCTAGGTGATAAAGGCTCATAACGCCTGCCTTAAAGCCGTTTGTGCGCTGCTTTTTACTGAGCTTACGCCATGCTAGCCAACCTCTTACAGTAACGGTTTTCCCTACCCACTTCTCCAACTGTTTAGGGTTAGTAGCATTAAAGCGAGAGGCTGCAAGCGTGTCCTTTGCAACTTTCACTGCAACTTGTGCCCCCAGCCCTATGTACCAATAATGCTTACTTTCGCCAATATCTGTCACGGCACCACTCATACGCATAAACCCACCTTGGTTTGAGGTGAGTATGGCTGCCTCATGCACACGTGATATATTCGACTGCCAAATACCTAGGCCTTGCTCACGAGCTGCCTGCTCTTGTTGCCACAAACAACCCTGTGCACCCTGCGTATCCATGCTAATAACATACGCCAAACCGCGGCCTACCAAAAACGCTTCCGCGCTCAGTCCCGCACTGTCATACACCTCCACCAACCACCTGCCATAATGGTCTTTAATGTTAGGCAATAACTGTACATAAATAGCATCTTGCTGCTGTAATTTTTGCTTAAGCTGATCTTTACCTTGTTGCGCATAGGCTTGTATTGGCCGCCCCTTACTTGCCATTTCAGTGGTATTAATCTGTCCCAAGCGTAACCGATGACCATTAGCCAAGCTTAGGCTATCGCCGTCTTGTACATACCAGCTTTTCACTTTGTAAGTATTGCCCAACGTAGGCTTACCAGACCAAACAAGTGCTTGTTCCATTTGAGTTTCAGGCAGAGCTGGGCACTGGGCAGATACAGGAGAAACTATAAATAATGCTATGGCACAAAAACAGGCTAGGGACATGCGGGCAATATGCTTTATTGGGTCCATGTTGTTATTCACCTATTAATTTACCTATTAATTTACCTTTTACTTACTGCTAATTAGCTGTCTTAGCATCCCTAAGTATAGAAGCCGATCCGTACCTTGTCTCATCTATTTGTAAACTCATCGTAAAGCTCAGTTGAATCAGTTGTGCATTAACAATACACCTGTATATTTGAAAGGATAGGCGATATAAGGAACAAGTGATGCGAGTTTCGGTAAAAGACACAAAAGAGTACCCATGGTTTATAAGACCCTTTTTTTGGAACCAAAAAAAGAAATATGGCGCAGTGCTTCAACCGGGCTTGGTTTGGGCTAGAGTGCCCAAGTTATTTGCAGCTGTAGCGGTTTTATATGGTGCGCTAGATAGAAAATCTTCGCCATTAGATCCTGTATTACGATCACTAGTCACCGTGCGAGTGTCACAGATAAACTGGTGTCATTTTTGTGTAGACATCAACGCGTCCACATTAGCTAAGCGAGCTGGTTCGCTAGAAAAGGCCGAACAAGTTGGGCAGTGGATAGATAGTGAGTTATTCAGTGACCAAGAACGGGTAGTGTTGGAATACACTGAGGCAATGACCTTTTCTGATCAGCAGGTAACAGACGAACTAATGCAACGATTGAAGGTTTTCTTTGATGATGATGGTGTGGTGGAGTTAACTGGGCTTATTGCATTCCAAAACCTGTCAAGTAAGTTTAATAGCGCTTTAGACGTGCCTGCTCAAGGTTTTTGTAAACTGCCCTTTGATCCCGCTGGCGACAACGTGGCTAAATAAAGCATAAAGGACGCTTAGCCGAAATCCTTGCTTATACACCAACGCCCTAGCTACAATAGCCACCCTACATTCGCCCAGTATTGTTTACAGGAACACCCATGAGCCAAACCACCGAAACCACAACAAACCAACAATGGGGAGGCCGTTTTAGCGAGCCTACCGATGCCTTTGTGGCCCGCTTTACGGCATCTGTGGATTTTGACAAACGGATGTACCGCCAAGATATTCAAGGTTCTGTAGCTCATGCCAAAATGTTGTGCCATGTGGGCGTACTGAGCGCCCCTGAAAGGGATGACATTTTACGTGGGCTAGAAGAAATACGTATTGAAATTGAACGGGGCGACTTCACTTGGTCTGTGGCCTTAGAAGATGTTCATATGAACATTGAAGCAGCCCTTACTGCAAAGATTGGTATCGCAGGTAAAAAGCTACACACTGGACGTTCTAGAAATGACCAAGTAGCTACCGACATACGCCTTTACTTACGCGATGAAATAGACATTATTTCAAGTGAAATCAGTCGTTTACAAATGGGTTTCATTGCCCAAGCTAAGGCCGAGCATGACACTATCATGCCAGGCTTTACTCACCTTCAAACAGCACAACCAGTAACATTTGGACACCATGTATTGGCTTGGAATGAAATGCTACAGCGCGATTATGAGCGCCTGCAAGACCTGCGTAAGCGCCTTAATATTTCGCCTTTAGGTGCGGCCGCTTTAGCTGGCACCAGCTACCCTATAGACCGACACATGACCAGCAAACTATTGGGCTTTGATCGACCTTCAGAAAACTCTTTAGATTCGGTAAGTGACCGTGATTTTGCTATTGAGTTTTGTGCTGCAGCAAGCCTGATTTTAATGCATTTGTCTCGCGCCTCAGAAGAACTTATCTTGTGGACCACTGTTCAGTTTGACTTTATCGACTTGCCAGATCGTTTTTGCACTGGCTCTTCCATCATGCCACAAAAGAAAAATCCAGACGTACCAGAGCTAGTCCGGGGCAAAACCGGCCGCGTGAATGGTCATCTTATTTGCTTACTCACGTTGATGAAGGGCCAGCCTCTAACCTACAACAAAGACAACCAAGAAGACAAAGAGCCTTTGTTTGATACGGTTGATACAGTGCGGGGCTGCTTACGAGCCTATGCCGACATGGTGCCTGCGCTAGTGCCTAAGCGTGAGCAAATGCGTGCGGCAGCGCTGAAAGGGTTTGCTACAGCAACAGATCTGGCTGATTATTTGGTAGGTAAAGGCCTAGCCTTCCGTGACGCCCACGAAGTGGTAGGCAAATCTGTAGCTCATGGCATTGCCACTGGCAAAGACCTAAGTGAAATGAGCTTGTCTGAGTTACAAGGCTTTAGTGATTTGATCACTGATAACGTATTTGATGTGCTAACCCTAGATGGGTCTGTGAGTGCCAGAGACCATGTAGGTGGCACTGCTCCTAAACAGGTATTAGCTGCAGCAGAGCGTGCCCTAGCCCTTGTATCCGCACGCTAACTAGGCTCTTGTATGTAACCGTTATTCTTGCAGGCTATCTAATAGGCTGCAGTTAAAGGTTTCACCTGCTTGTTGCTGAAGTGCTTGGGTTAAACGCTGTCCAAAGGTTTGGTTGCTATCGGTAGTTAACACCCACACATCTTGCACTAATTTAAAGTGCAACCCACCGGCCAGACAGGCCAGCCAAACTTGTTCCAAGGGCGGCTGGCGGCTCAAAATTATCTGGCTTTTGTTCTCGCAGCTGATGGTTAATAAACCACTGCTGTTCACAAAATCTATGTCGCTTTGCGCTTCATCTAAGATATGTTCCACCTGCAAAAACAAATTATCAACACGTTCGTGGAATACTGCTTCACTCATATTATTCTCTTATGCTATAGATGGATTGTAAATATGTCATCAAAGTATAGCATTGCTTCTGTCTTAGCTAGTGTAGAAGCGAGAATCAAGGGTATAATCTTAATCATATTACAGCTATGTTATTTGAGGGAGCTATAACGTGAAAAAAATACTTTGTATACTTGCTCTAGGCTTCGCTATTGCCAGTTGTGGCCAAGCGGGTAGCTTGTACATCCCAGATTCTGTACAACCCAAGGCACAAACGGGCGTACAAACCGATACACAAACCAGCAACCAATGAGCTCATGCATGGATGATTTTGAATATCGCAGCAACCGACTACACATCGAAGATCTCGATCTAAGTTATATCGCCGAACAATATGGCACCCCAACTTACGTTTATTCAAGAAACACTTTAGAACGTAATTACGTGGCTTATAGTAAAGCCCTTGAGGGTTGCGAACATTTAGTGTGTTATGCCGTAAAAGCCAACAGTAACATTGCCGTACTGAACGTACTGGCGCAGCTTGGTGCCGGTTTTGACATTGTGTCCATTGGGGAATTAGAACGCGTTCTAGTAGCTGGTGGAGACCCTAAGCGCATTGTGTTTTCTGGCGTAGGCAAACAAACCCACGAAATGCAACGTGCATTAGAAGTAGGTGTGCATTGTTTCAATGTGGAATCTGAAGCTGAATTAGTACGCTTACAAGACGTGGCTGCGAGCATGAACTGCATAGCTCCTGTGTCGCTGCGAATTAACCCCGATGTGGATGCTAAAACCCACCCATATATTTCTACTGGATTAAAAGAAAATAAGTTTGGTATTGGCATTGATCAGGCACCGGCAGCTTATGCTCAAGCTGCAGCCATGAGTAACATTAAGGTGATCGGCGTAGACTGCCATATTGGCTCTCAATTGACTGCCATTGAGCCTTATCTGGATGCTATGGATCGCTTATTTGTATTAATTGATACCATCGCCGAACAAGGTATTACCATTGAGCACTTAGATTTAGGCGGCGGTTTAGGCGTGTGCTACGGTGATGAAGAACCACCGGCTATAGGCGACTTTATGGCTAGTGTGCGGGCCCATCTAGGTGACAGGCCATTAGCGTTGGTATTTGAACCTGGCCGCTCTATTTGTGCCGATGCAGGAGTTTTACTCACCCGCGTTGAATACATTAAGAACAACCAAGACAAGTATTTTGCCATTGTTGATGCCGCCATGAATGACCTTATTCGCCCCGCCCTTTATAGTGCGTGGCAGGACATTATCCCTGTGGATTTAAACTCAGGTGCTCAAGTACAAAACTTTGACATCGTTGGCCCTATTTGTGAAACCGGCGACTTTTTAGGTAAAGACCGCAACCTTGCTATCGAAGCTGGGGACTTGCTAGCCGTATGTAGCTCTGGTGCCTACGGGTTTGGCATGGCATCTAACTATAACAGCCGTAACCGTGCCGCCGAAATCATGGTTGATGGCGACCGCGCTCACTTAATTGGTGAGCGTGAAGAATTATCACAGCAATGGGCAAGAGAACGCCTGCTGCCAAAAGGTTAAGGGAAAGGGCTAGAATGCTATTACGTTTTGCCAAAATGCACGGCCTAGGTAACGACTTTATGGTGGTTGACCTTATTAGCCAGCGCGTGCATTTATCACCCAAACAAATTCGCCATTTAGGTGACCGCAATACTGGCGTAGGCTTTGATCAGTTGTTGCTAGTAGAAACGCCACAATCTCCGGATGTGGATTTCCGTTATCGTATTTTTAACTCCGACGGTACTGAAGTAGAGCACTGTGGCAATGGCGCACGCTGTTTTGCCAGGTTTGTACACGACCAACGCTTAACAGGTAAGCGTAAAATTGCAGTACAAACCAGCAATGGGCGTATCGTATTAAAGATGCTTAAAGACCACTGGGTAGAAGTGGATATGGGCGAGCCCATTTTACAGCCTGATCTTGTGCCATTCAATGCCAGCATTCAATCGCCTAGCTATACCTTAGAACAAGACGGCCACAACTACACTGTGGGTGTTGTATCTATGGGTAATCCCCATGCTGTACTTGTTGTTGATGATGTTAATACTGCCCCGGTGATTGAGCTAGGCTCTAAGCTAGAACAACACCCTAACTTCCCCAATAAAGCCAATATAGGTTTTATGCAAATTATTGATCGCAACACCATTAAATTACGCGTATTCGAACGTGGTGTTGGCGAAACCAAAGCCTGTGGAACAGGTGCCTGTGCGGCCGTTGTGGCAGGGCAGCAACAAGGCTTGTTGGGTGAAAAAGTCACCGCACACCTCACTGGCGGAGACCTTACAATACATTGGCAAGGCCCTGGCCATTGCCTTATTATGAACGGGCCAACCACCCACGTGTACGAAGGTCAAATTAAGCTATGAGTAAGGTCGACAGCAATACTATTATCACTAAAGATGAGCCGATCGATGCTGCATCCGTAGCTGGCTATTTACGCCAACATCCTGACTTTTTCAACGAGCATTCAGCGCTTTTGGCCGACATCAAATTAACCCACGATTGCGGCCAAGCAACGTCGCTCATGGAGCGTCAAACCCAAGTAATGCGTCATAAGATACAAGACTATGCAGCACGCATGTCTGACATTTTAACCACTGCACGACGTAACGATGTGCAGTTTGAAAAAACCAAACGTTTGGTTCTAGAGTTAGCTACAGCCACCCACCTGAATGCCCTTACGGAAGCCTTGAAAGAAAGCTTCACAGGAGAGTTCCACGCAGACGCCGTGCATTTAGTGCTGTTTTCTTCTTTAAAAACTGCTGACAATCACCCTAACTTGAGCAGTGCTAAAAGCCTAGACGAAAGTGTCCATTTCGCTGAAACCCAAAAGCTAGCGAGTAAAAACTGGACTTATTGCCAGGCATTTAAAGGCCCGGCAATGGTTCACCTTTTTCCAGGCCATAACAAACTGCAGTCTAGCGCTGTTGTGCCTTTGTATCTGGCCGATAAAGCGCTAGGTGTGCTCATTATTGCAAGTAACAACGCCAACCATTACACCGACCAACTAGACACGCTGTTTCTAAACCACGTGGCCGCAGTGATCGGCCGCTGTTTAGGCCGCATTCAGGCCTAACATGCCTCATACTAACGCGCACCTTAACCAAGCAGTGCAGCAATACCTAGACTACTTGGCCTATAACAAGCGCTACTCAAGCCATACCATCGATGCTTATCGGCGAGATATTCAGCGTCTAATAAACACCCTTGAAGACCTTGGGCATGACGCTTGGGCCGATACCCAAGCAGACACTATACGCGCTGCTATGATTACCGCTAGAAAGACTGACTTAGCACCTAAAAGTATTCAGCGAATACTGTCTAGCTGGCGTAGTTTTTTCACCTATTTGTTACAGCAACGCTTAGTTAAGCTTAATCCCGTAGAGGGGATTAAAGCGCCTAAGTCACCACAAAAACTCCCAAAAAGCTTAGATCCAGATCAAATTAGCCAAGTTCTGAATGCCCCTATTGCATCAGACGACCCTATGGCCATGCGAGACAACGCCATGGTAGAGCTCACTTACTCTTGCGGCTTACGCGTGGCCGAGCTTGCCAGCCTTAACGTGTTCGATATTGACATGACCGACGCCAGTCTAATCGTCACGGGTAAAGGTAATAAAACACGCCAACTACCTATTGGCCGCCAAGCAGTTACGGCCATTAGCTCTTGGCTGCAACAACGATCACAGTTAAAATGTCTTGATGCCAACGCGCTGTTTATTAACCACCGTGGCCAGCGCATGGGGGTGCGCGGTATTCAAATGCGCATGGCTAAGATGTCAGCCAGCCATGGTCAACATATTCATCCCCACATGCTACGCCACTCCTTTGCCAGCCATTTACTACAATCCAGTGGAGACCTAAGAGCGGTGCAAGAATTACTTGGCCACAGCAACATTAGCACCACCCAAGTGTATACTCATTTGGATTATCAACATCTAGCCAAAGTGTATGATCAAGCCCATCCACGGGCGTCATCTAGTGCTTCTTCTGGCACCTCTTCGCTAGCCCAAGCTAAAACTCAATTCAAAGAGAACCCTAACCATGATTAAAGTGATCACCTTTGATTTAGACGACACCTTATGGGCCATTAATCCGGTTATTGAGAAAGCTAATCAACGGATGCTCGAGTGGATGAATATCCATGCGCCTAAGTTTAGCCAAACTTATGATAATCATGGCATCGATGGGCTAAGAGACGAAGTGCTTACCGGCAGCCCACATCTAAAACATGACCTAAGCCAGGTACGTATAGCCCTAATCCAACTAGGTTTATCTCGCTGTGGTTACGACTCGGCCGACACCCTGGCCCAACAAGCGTTTACCGTGTATTTTGCTGCTCGCAATGACGTAGAGCTATTTGCCGGCACGCAAACCCAGCTCAGCGCCCTCAAACAAAAATACCAAATAGGCGCACTTACCAATGGTAACGCCGATTTAGCCCAAGTAGGCATAGATCACTTATTTGACTTCTATTTTAACTCTGCCCAAATTGGCGTGAGCAAACCACACCCAGAATTTTTTGCCAAAGCGCTTGCACACACAGGCCTAAGCGCCGAAGCCTTTATCCATATAGGTGATCACCCTGAACATGACATTGCTGGCGCCCAAGCCGCCGGCATGCGTACTATCTGGATGAATCCAGAACAGAAATCCTGGCCTTCTGGTCAAACTAAGCCTTGCGCAGAAATCCAACATTTAGACCAACTTGGCGCTGCTGTGGCCAATATTCATGGCCACTGAACACGCTTTCGCACCCTATGTGCGGGCGCTTGGCAAAGGCAAGCGCGGTAGCCGCTCTCTTAGCCAGGATGAAGCCCGTGATGCTATGAGCATGATCTTGCATCAACAGGTAGAGCCCGAACAGCTGGGTGCTTTCTTAATGTTACTGCGGATAAAGGAAGAAACCCCTGCCGAACTTGCTGGGTTTGTAGAGGCTGTACGTCATTTTCACAGCTATTCCGCGGCTCAGGTGTCGGGCATTGAAGTGGATATAGACTGGTCTAGCTATGCGGGCAAAAAACGTCATTTACCATGGTTTCTTCTGTCTGCACTTACCTTGGCTGATCATGGTGTTAAAGTATTTATGCATGGCGCTAAAGGCCATACACAAGGCCGTATTTATAGCGAAGATGTATTACAACAGCTAGATTTACCTGTGGCCCATAGTTGGCAACAGGTTGAAACTCAATTGAGTAACAGCAATTTTAGCTTTATGAGCCTACAACACCTAAGCCCGCCGTTGGACCATATTATTAACTTACGCGCTATCTTAGGCTTACGCTCACCAGTTCATACCTTAACTCGACTGCTAAACCCATTAGCTGCCAAACATTGCATCGATGGGGTATTCCATCCTGCTTATGGCCCGCTACATCAACAAACGGCCATGCTATTAAAACACCCCCGTAGTTTGACCATTCGCGGCGACGGCGGTGAAGCTGAAGTACGCCCCGACAGTGAATGTGACTTACAATGGGTGGATGGACAAACAAGTAGCAGTCAAATTTGGCAAAGGCAGCTAAGCAAACGTGATACTCAAGAACAAAACTTAGATCCACAACGTTTACGATCACTGTGGCGAGAGGAAAAACGAGATGCCCAAAATACTTATGGCGAGGCCACTGTGATTAGCACCTTGGCCTGCTGCTTGGTACTTTTAGGTAAAGCAAAAGAGCAACAAGACGCCACTGCGCTGGCAACAAAGTGGTGGCAAAACAGAAACAGACTGCTTATGTAATATAGTTATAAGAAATTAGCATCGTATAGCTATTAATTTTTGTTGTATCGTTGATATAATTCATTTAGTATTCCGCTGTTTTCAGGCACATAGTTCTAAGCCGCGGTTACAAAAGGTGGCATTTGCATGAATAAAGCAATCTATCCAGGAACTTTTGATCCGGTTACGCATGGACACGTAGACCTTATTCAAAGGGCCTCTAAGCTGTTTGATGAAGTGGTTGTTGCGGTGGCGGAAAGCCCAACAAAACGCCCTATGCTGGACTTAGAGAAACGCGTAGAATTAACGCGTATTATTACTGAGCCATTGGGCAACGTAACTGTAATTGGCTTCTCTGGCCTATTAACAGAACTACTGACCCAACAGAAAGTGAATATCATTCTGCGGGGCTTAAGAGCTGTGTCGGATTTTGAATACGAGTTTCAGTTAGCTAAAATGAATCGTGTACTAGCACCTGATGTAGAAAGTATGTTTTTAACCCCAGCGGAAAAACACTCTTTCATTTCATCAACCCTAGTTCGCGAAATCGCCTCCTTAGGCGGCGATGTATCGCAATTTGTCCACCCTCTGGTGGCCGAAGAACTCAAGCGACATTTGGGCAACTAAAGTAATTAAGAATTGCCAGCAGATTTAATAAAATCCAGCGGCGTATACATAGGAAAAGCAACATGTCATTAATTATTACCGACGACTGCATCAACTGCGATGTATGTGAACCGGAATGCCCCAATGAGGCCATCTCACCAGGGGAAGAAATCTACGAAATCGACATGAGCAAGTGCACCGAGTGTGTGGGTCATTACGATGAACCTCAGTGTGTGGAAGTTTGCCCAGTAGACTGTATCCCTAAAGATCCAGATAACGTTGAGTCTACAGATCAACTGATGGACAAATACATTCTACTCACAGCAGCGTAAGCTGCAATAACAGCGAGGTGGGTATGGAAACAAAAAAATTACAGGCCCTTCTTGGCCGGCTACACTCTGAGTTAGCAGATCATCATATTGATGACCCGAAGGTGCAACAGCAGCTGCAAACTCTGTTGTTAGATATCCAGAACCAAGCCACAAAATCGCCGCAAACCCTGGTGCCGCAAGCACAAAATGTCTCTGACTTCGCATTGCTTTTGAATGTGCAATTCCCACGCCTAAGTTCAACGGTACGAGAAATTGCCGACCAACTTGGCAAGATGGGTATTTAACCGCTGATTAACGCTGGCAGCGCTTGCAGTACACTGTACTGCGCTGTCCTAAGCGACTTTCTATTAAGGGCTGATCACAGGTTACACAAGCTTGGCCTGTTCTGCCATACACCTGCAGCTGCTGTTTGAAGTACCCTGGTTTCCCTTCGCTGTCTACAAAATCTCGCAAGGTGGTGCCCCCTTGTTGGATCGCCGCTGACAACACTTCTTTGCAACTGGCGACCAATTGGCCTAGCCGCACTGCCGAAATACGCCCTGCTTGGCGATGCGGATGAATACCCGCCATAAACAGCGCTTCGTTAGCATAGATGTTACCCACCCCAACCACTTGTTTGCCATCCATTATCAGGCTTTTAATCGCTTGTTTCTTACCCTTACACACCTTTAGTAAGTGCGATGTGTCAAAGTCATCAGACAATGGCTCTGGTCCTAAATTTGCTAACAAGGCGTGCGCCATCACCGGGTTGTCTTGCCATAGTATGCAACCAAATCGGCGCGGGTCTCGATACCTTAGCGTCACATCTGAAAACACCAAATCCACATGATCATGGAATGCTGGCGGTTCGTCATGAGCAACGATACGCATACTGCCCGTCATACCCAAATGACCAATAATAGCGCCATGATCAAATTCAAAAAGTAAGTACTTACCTCTGCGTAAAACCCTACGCAAATTATTACCAACTACTTTTTCAGCAAGGTCATTAGGTACAGGCCAGCGTAAGCGGGCATCCCTTACAACCACCTCTTGTAATGTGCGTCCTTGGATATGTGGCGCAATGCCCGCACGGGTGGTTTCTACTTCTGGCAACTCTGGCATCAACAGTTCTCAAACAACTAATGGGCAACAAGTACCTATCAAGCCACGAAATGTGCTTTATTTCAATGGCCTATCACAGCATTTTTATCCACCCTTATTGACAGTGCCGATGAAAAGGTTATTGTTATAGGCCCATTATGAATCTATCTACACCCTGCTTTATAAGGAAAATTATATGCTTAAGTCCGTAAAAGTTGCAGATTATATGACCCGCCGGCTGATTACCTTTTATGCGGACACACCATTATTTGACGCTATAAAAACCTTTTCTGAACATCCCGTTTCTGGTGCACCAGTAATTGATAAAGCAGGCCAGTTGATCGGTGTAATGTCTGAGGTAGATTGCCTTCGAGGCATTTTGGACAAAACTTACCATGAGCAAGAGGTGGGCGGCACTGTAGGTGAGTTCATGACCACCAAAGTAGACACTGTAACAGGAAATACAGACATCATTGCTGTAGCCCAACAGTTCATCCACCGCGGTAGGCGCCGTATTCCTGTGGTTGAAGACGGCAAGCTCATTGGTCAGGTAAGTCGTAAAGATATTCTTCGCGCCGTGAATGATTTCATTTGTAAGGATTGTGATTAAGCTAATGGGATTTTTAGCTTAATTTATGCTAAAAAATTATGCTAAAGTAGACGGCTAATACTTGCTCCATTCATCGGTTATATCACCCTATGAGCCGTCTCAGAAACAAACATATCATCCTTGCCATAAGCGGGGGCATTGCAGCCTATAAAAGCGCCGAGCTAGTGCGGCTGCTCATTAAGTGTGGTGCTCAGGTTCAAGTAGTTATGACCTCTGGCGCCACTGAGTTTATTACGCCACTAACCCTGCAAGCTTTGTCTGGCAATCCTGTTCATCAACACCTGCTTAATCCTCAGGCCGAAGCCGGTATGGGCCACATTCAACTTGCCCGCTGGGCCGACCTATTACTCATAGCCCCTGCCAGCGCCAACGTGATGGCTCGCTTAGCACAAGGTCAGGCCGATGACTTACTTACCACCCTATGTCTAGCCACTGATGCCCCTGTACTGTTGGCGCCAGCAATGAATCAAGCCATGTGGCGCGACCAAGCCACCCAAAACAACCTTCAAACACTGCAAGCTCGAAATTTTCAAATCCACGGCCCCGCAGTAGGTGAACAAGCCTGCGGTGATATTGGTGCTGGACGCATGCTGGAACCAAGCGAACTATTAATGGCTCTTACAGGGCAGTTCGAGCAAGGCCTATTAGATGGTAAAACTGTGGTTATCACGGCTGGCCCCACCAGGGAAGCCATAGATCCCGTGCGATACATTAGTAACCATAGTTCTGGCAAGATGGGTTACGCTTTGGCACAAGCCGCAAGAGATCAAGGAGCCAAGGTCATTCTTATTAGTGGCCCTACTCAACTTGAAGCACCTGAAGATATCACGCTTTTGTCTGTTGAAAGCGCTCAAGACATGCTTGTGGCTAGCCTTAACGTAGGCGGGGACGCTGATTACTTTATTGCTACCGCAGCGGTGGCTGATTATCGCCCTGCTAAAGTGTCTGAGCAAAAACTTAAGAAACAAAATACAGACCATGGCCTAACCTTAGAGCTGGTACAAAACCCAGACATATTAGCGACGATGTCTAAACAATACCCCCATGCCATCCACGTAGGTTTTGCAGCAGAAACCCAAGACTTAATCAGCCATGCCCAAGACAAGCTGGAGCGTAAAGGCGTACATATGATTATTGCTAATGATGTGTTAAACACTAACATTGGTTTTAACAGCGATAATAACCAAGTGAGCTTAGTCACCTCTGGTGGTGTAGAAGATTTACCCTTATTATCCAAACATCAATTGGCTCGCCACCTCATAGTGGCCATCACCAAAATCTCCCACAAGGCATCAACAACATGACTCAACGCCCTCAATTAGCCATAAAAATACTCGACCCACGAGTAGGCCAAGACATCCCGTTACCCACTTATGCGACGGGAGGCTCTGCTGGCATGGATTTACGCGCGTGTATTGATCACGCTATCACCTTGAACCCAGGCCAAACAGAATTAATACCTACCGGCATGGCTATCCATATTGAAGACCCCAACCTTTGCGCAATGCTGT
This sequence comes from Pseudomonadales bacterium, assembly GCA_034110645.1. Lineage (GTDB taxonomy): Bacteria > Pseudomonadota > Gammaproteobacteria > Pseudomonadales > Balneatricaceae > Njordibacter. Next base: position 23,601 of record JAWUYU010000026.1, on the reverse strand, counting down.
TGCCTAGGTCAGGCCTTGGTCACAAACATGGCGTGGTTCTGGGCAACCTGGTAGGCCTTATTGATTCAGACTACCAAGGTCAGCTCATGGTATCCTGCTGGAACCGAGGCGCCACACCTTTCGTTATTGAGCCTTCAGAACGCATCGCTCAAATGGTACTTGTGCCCGTGGTTCAGGCTCAATTGACTATTGTAGATGATTTTGATGCCAGCCTTCGAGGAGAAGGTGGCTTCGGACACTCCGGCCGTCAATAACTTCAAAATATCAGCAACGACTAACAACTAAAGGAAGTCATCAGCATGGATAGCTTACGTTACCAACCACCCCGCCCACTTTCCAATGAGATTTTTCGGGCCTACGATATACGTGGCATTGTTGACGAGCAGCTCAGTGATGCCATGCTCTATCACATTGGCTTGGCCGTAGGCACACAAGTAATACGCAATGGCGAAGACAGTATCGCCGTGGGGGCTGATGGCCGGTTATCCAGCCCCAGACTGGCCCAAGCATTAATAGCAGGTTTAGCCGACACTGGCTGCCGTGTGCTCAATTTAGGCGCAGTGCCTACGCCAGTATTGTACTTCGGTGTTAAAACCTTGGGCACTGCTTCTGGCATTATGCTCACGGGCAGCCACAACCCTTCTAATTACAACGGTTGTAAAATTGTCATAGGTGGCCAAACATTAGCCAACGACAGCATCATGGTATTACACAATCTTATCGAAACGCAGGATTACGAGCGAGGCACCGGTGAGATTGAAGAACACGTGGTAGATCAAACCTATCAAGACCGGATCAGCAATGACATCAAGCTAGCCAGACCCTTAAAAGTGGTATTAGATGCTGGTAACGGCATTGCAGGTGATATTGCACCCAAGCTATTCAAGCAATTGGGCTGTGAGGTTATTCCATTGTTTTGTGAAGTAGATGGAAATTTTCCTAACCACCACCCAGATCCTGGTAAGCCTGCCAACTTAGTCGATTTACAAGCTGCCGTTGCAGAACACAAGGCTGACATTGGCCTAGCCTTTGACGGTGATGGCGATCGTGTGGGCGTAGTTACCGAAACTGGGCAAATGATTTACCCAGACAAACTACTCATGTTGTTTGCTGAAGATGTAATAAGCCGCAACCCTAACGCCGAAATCATTTACGATGTGAAGTGTACTCGCTTACTGGAGCCTTTTATCCAAAGCAAAGGCGGCGTACCCACTATGTGGAAAACAGGCCACTCCCTCATCAAAAGCAAGATGATAGAAACTGGCGCCTTACTCGCAGGTGAAATGAGCGGTCATATCTTCTTTAAAGAACGCTGGTATGGTTTTGACGACGGCATATACAGTGCAGTGCGCTTATGCGAGATTTTAGCTAATAGCACTGAGCTTGCAAGCGCCATTTTCAAGCGTTTCCCAGAAGATGTAAGCACCCCAGAAATCAACATCAATGTCACAGAAGACGAAAAGTTTGGTCTGGTAGAAGAACTACAAAAAGCCCAATTCCCCACCGGAAAAGTGTCTACCATAGACGGTATCCGTGTAGATTATTCAGACGGATGGGGTTTAGTAAGAGCTTCTAACACCACACCTGTTTTAGTCTTACGCTTTGAGGGCGAAAGCCAATCTGTATTACAGCGTATTCAAGATGAATTTCAACGCCATTTACATGCCGTAAACCCTAAACTTACCGTGCCGGATTATCACCTATGACACTCGACCGCAAAGCCGCCATTAACGTAGCTGAAGTATTAAGTGAAGCACTGCCTTATATCCAACGTTTCACTGGCAAAACCATTGTGGTTAAATTTGGCGGTAACGCTATGATTGACGAAGATCTCAAGAACAGCTTTGCACGCGACATTGTAATGATGAAGTTGGTGGGGATGAACCCCGTTGTAGTACATGGTGGCGGCCCCCAAATTGGCGACTTGCTCAGTAAGCTTAATATTGAATCTCACTTTGTGAACGGCATGCGCGTAACCGATACCGCCACCATGAACGTAGTTGAAATGGTGCTCGGTGGCTCGGTAAATAAAGACATTGTTAACCTTATCAACCAAAATGGCGGCCAAGCTATTGGTTTAACAGGTAAAGATGGTAAGCTCATCCAAGCTAGGCAATTAAAAGTAACCCACCAAACTCCTCAAATGCTGGCCCCTGAGATTATCGATATCGGACACGTTGGTGAAGTGTGCGCCATCAATACCAATGTACTTGATATGCTACGCAATAGTGATTTTATTCCAGTCATTGCCCCTATCGGTGTGGATGACGAAGGTAATTCATATAATATCAATGCCGATTTGGTGGCTGGTAAAGTGGCAGAAGTTCTCCAAGCCGAAAAGTTGATGTTACTGACTAATACAGCTGGATTATTAGATAAAGCAGGCAACTTACTGACTGGCCTTTCAACTAGCCAAGTAGATGCACTCATTGCCGACGGCACTATTTATGGTGGTATGTTACCTAAAATAGCTTGCGCTCTGGATGCTGTAAAAGGCGGCGTGAAGGCTGCTCATATTATTGACGGCCGCGTTAACCATGCTACGCTATTGGAAATTTTTACCAATAAAGGCGTAGGCACTCTTATTACCAGCATCGACGAAAAGAATTCAACCCTATAGAGAAGCCACAACCGCACTATGACCGAAGCTAAAATATCCCGTAAAGAACAGATCTTGCACTCCCTAATGGAGATGCTAGAAGACCCCAACATTCGTATTACAACGGCTGCACTTGCTAAGCGTGTGGGTGTATCAGAGGCAGCTTTGTATAGACACTTTGCAAGTAAGGCGCAAATGTTTGATGCACTTATCGAGTTTGTGGAAGATACTGTTTTCAGTCGAGCTAAAATGATTCAGCAAAAGGAATTAAGCGCCCTTGTCCAATGTCAGCAAATCCTTACGTTACTACTTACCTTTGTAGAACGTAATGCGGGTATTAGTCGTATATTGACAGGCGAAGCCCTTATAGGAGAAAACGAGCGATTAGGTAGTCGAGTAAACCAACTTTTTGAAAAGTTAGAAATGCAACTTAAGCAAATTCTTAGAGAAGCAGAGATACGTGAAGGCTTACGTACTCAGGACAGCCCTAGCAGCACTGCCAATTTACTTTTAGCCGTAGCAGAGGGACGTATTCGCCAGTACAGCCGTACTAACTTTCGCCATAAACCTACCGCTACTTGGGCGGACCAATGGGCCCTGCTTAGCCAAAATATAATGCGCTAACACATTAGGTGCAACAGGGGCGCATAGCCCCTAAAAGTTACACTCCATAGTCTTCACGGTACTTAAGCATGGCAGCAACTTGTTGTTGGCTGTTGTCACTTTCTTGCAAGTATTCCAGTACGTTATCGAAGCTAATTATACTCACTACCTTCATGTTGTAGTCTCGCTCTACTTCTTGAATGGCCGACAACTCACCTTGCCCCTTTTCCATACGATCAATAGCAATTAACGTTGCTGCTGGTATTGCTTTATAGGCTTCAATAATCGCCATCACTTCTCGAATCGCCGTTCCTGCAGTTATTACATCATCGACGATGGCCACGCGGCCTTTGAGCTCTGCGCCTACAATAGAGCCACCTTCACCATGAGCTTTAGCTTCTTTTCGATTAAATGCATATGGCATGTCAATGCCGTGGTGCTCACTCAAGGCTACAGCCATAGTGGTTGCTAGCGGTATGCCCTTATAAGCTGGGCCTAAAATCACGTCACATTCAATACCAGAGTCTACCAAAGCTTGGGCAAAGTATTGACCTAAGCGAGCCAAGGCAGAACCTGTATTGAAAAGGCCAAAATTAAAGTAATAAGGGCTTAGACGACCAGACTTTAGGGTAAATTCACCAAAACGCAGGACGTCACGCTCGATGGCAAACTCTATAAATTTTCGTTGGTAGTCTTTCATAATCTGCTCTATATCATTTGTCGCTACTTTTAGCTGGCCATATTATACACTATGCCCTCACTTCTAGGTGGCCGTTTGAGATGGTAAATATGCGTAAATCCTCTGCGAACCCAGAGTCCTTTGTGGGCCAAAAGTCTAGACCGTGATATAATCAGCTTGAAATAATAAAATCAATTCCTAATGCGCAATTACCTGCTCTACATACGAGCCCTTTGTGCGAGTGATCAAACAATACCCATGCGTATTATTACTTTAAATGTTCAGGGTTTGCGTCAAGCAGCCGAACGCGGTCTATTTGATTGGATGGTAACCCAAGACGCCGATGTAGTGTGCTTGCAAGACATCCGTGAGAAGGATTATCAGCTCGATGAGCCTCTATTCCACCCAGATGGTTGGCATGCCTATTTCTTTGATGCATTTGAAGACGGCTATAGCGGTACTGCTATTTACAGCCGCCACCAGCCAAAAGCGATTATGACTGGCTTAGGTTTTCCTGGCTGTGATTTTGAGGGTCGCTTTATTCAAGCCGACTTTGAGAAGATCAGCATAGCATCGATTTCTGTACCTTCTGGCTTAGGGGACGATGACAAACTAGACGCTAAAAACGAATTCATGGATCAGTTTAGCAACCACTTGAGTAAAACCCTACGTAAACGTCGTGACTTTATTTTTTGTGGCACTATAAATTCGGCCCACAAACCTGAAGACCTATCCGGCTGGTATGTAAACCAAAAGAATTCTGGCTTTTTACCATCCGAGCGTGAAGTATTGGATGATATTTTTTTCCAAATGGAATTCTGCGACGCCTTTCGTCAAGTTAACCAAAACGAACGCCAGTTTACTTGGTGGCCAGACTATAACCGAGCATTTAAGCTGAATGAAGGCGCACGGCTAGATTATCAAATCACCACGCCAAACTTACGGCACAACGTGCGCAATGCCGGCATCTACCGCGAGCAGCGCTTCTCTAATCACGCACCATTGATTATCGACTATAACTGCGACCTATAATCAGGTCGCAGCCTGAAACAGATTTAGTCTATTAATGCTGCAGTTTGTAGCGCTGTAATCTCGGTAATACCCTTACGGGCTAAGGCCAACATTGCCGTCATCTGCTCTTGAGTATAAGGCGCACCCTCTGCAGTACCCTGCACTTCGATGAAACCTCCGTCTGCAGTCATAACAACATTCATGTCTGTTTCGGCCTTAGAGTCTTCGTCATAGTCCAAATCAAGCACTGGCTCACCTTTATAGATGCCCACAGAAATAGCAGCAATCTGGCGCTTAAGAGGGTTGCCTCTCATAGCGCCGTTTTTATCCTTTTTCAGTACATTAATGGCATCTACCATAGCGATGTAAGCACCGGTAATAGAGGCCGTACGCGTGCCACCATCGGCCTGTAATACGTCGCAATCTAAAGTGATGGTGTTTTCGCCTAGCTTTTCTAAGTTTAGAGATGCTCGTAAAGAGCGACCAATCAAACGCTGAATTTCTAAGGTACGTCCACCTTGTTTACCGCGGGCCGCTTCACGACCGTTACGTGTATGAGTAGCGCGCGGCAACATGCCGTATTCGGCAGTGACCCACCCACTGCCAGAACCACGCAAGAAACGTGGCACACCACGCTCTACAGAAGCGGTACATAACACGCGAGTGTCGCCGAACTCTATTAACACCGAACCTTCCGCATGCTTAGTAAAGCCTCGAGTGATTTTAATGTCGCGCAATTGATCAGTTGCTCGGCCACTAGGACGAGTAAAATCGAGCTTGAGGCCCTTAAGCTGATCGGTAAGTGAGGATTTCATGAGTAACCTTGATTCATTGATGATTAACCTCTATTTTAATCCAGTTGAACACAGATGACACCTAGCATTTAACATATTGCTGCCACGCAAAGGACTGAAGCAACCCAATTCAGGTCCATTGTTAGGCTGACATTCCCTCCAAGCTTGCTTATAATTGCGTTTGTTTCTTTGTATTTAATACTTCGGCCCAATTATTATGTCTAACACTTCTGGTGCACTCTACATTCTTTCGGCTCCCTCTGGCGCTGGCAAAACCAGCCTTGTGAAAGCCCTATTGGCACAAGATGCACAGGTCTGCGTATCCGTGTCTCACACCACACGGCTTATGCGTGATGGCGAGCAAGACGGGGTGGATTACAACTTCGTTTCTCAGCAAGATTTTTCCGATTTAGTGGGCCAGCAACAAATGCTGGAGCACGCCACAGTGTTTGAAAATAGCTACGGCACTTCTAGGCAATGGGTTGAGTCTAGCCTTGCCCAAGGCAAAGACGTGATCTTAGAGATTGATTGGCAGGGTAGAGACCAAGTGCTAGCCATTTTTCCGAAAGCTATTGCCATAACTATATTGCCGCCATCTCAACATGCTCTAAAACAACGCTTACAAGGCCGTGGAACAGATAGCGATGCTATTATTGCCAAGCGTATGAGTGAGGCACATAGTGAAATCAGTCATTATTCAGGCAGTCACTTTTTGGTGATCAACAATGACTTTCAACATGCTTTAGCGGATTTACAGTGTATTTTCACCTGCAGACGCTTAAAAACCCTTCAACAAGCACACAATCATCACCAATTGTTGACTGAACTCTTGTCAACTGGTGACTAAATTTTGTACACTAGCGCGTCTAAATTTCGGCAAGTAATACCAGCCGACACTTAATTTTTGCATTGAACATAAATATAGGTAACACACATGGCTCGCGTAACCGTAGAAGATTGTTTGGAAAACGTTGATAACCGCTTTGAGCTCATCATGGTGTCTGCTAAACGTGCTCGTCAGCTTGCAACTGGCGGCAAAGAAGCCCACATCGAGTGGGAAAATGACAAATGTACCGTAGTTGCTCTGCGTGAAATTGCTGACGGCTTTATCAATGCTAGCATTTTGGACGATCAGGATGAGATTAATCAACAATTTGTTGACGTTCCAGCTGACCAAGACGTACTCGACGAAGTAACACAAACTGTTGCTGAAACAAGTGAAGAAGTTGAACAGGGCAGCCCTGATATCGACGAATAAGTTTATGGCTAATGTTTAGCCAATAATTAGCGCTGATTTTTGCGTTGACTAAAGGAGCCTACGGGCTCTTTTTTTATGGGTTTTTGTTAATAAATTCAACAATCTTGCAACAAAACCGCACAGGGTGGATAACTTTCCGTTACTATGTAGCTATAACTTAAAATGGATGCAAAATTATGCCTACTATTGACGCCCTCGCAAAGCGTCTCGACGACTACCTTGAACCCACTCAGGTGAAAGCGATTCGACGGGCATATTATTATGCCGAACAGGCCCATGATGGCCAAATGCGCAAAAGTGGCGAAGCTTATGTTACACACCCCCTCGCCGTAGCCAGTATCCTTGCCAGCATGCATATGGACTATGAAAGCCTAATGGCTGCCATGCTACATGATGTTATTGAAGACACCCAAGTTGACAAACAGGGGCTTGAAAGTCAGTTTGGCGAAACTGTTGCCAGCTTGGTTGATGGCGTCAGCAAGCTTACCCATTTAGAGTTTAAAACTCGCGCCGAAAGCCAAGCCCATAACTTTCAGAAGATGGCTATCGCAATGGCCAAAGACATTCGTGTTATTTTGGTAAAACTGGCCGACCGCCTACACAATATGCGTACTATTGGCGCCATGCGGCCAGAAAGTCGCCGCCGTATTGCCAAAGAAACCACTGATATATACGCACCCATTGCTGGTCGTCTCGGCATGCACGATTTAAAAATAGAGCTAGAAGATTTAGCCTTTGCCGCTTACCACCCAATGCGTCACCGCTATATTCAGCGTGCGGTGTCTGCAGCTCGCGGCGAACGTAAAGCTTTATTGGAGCAAGTGCAAATTGCCTTAGTAGATTGTTTAGAGCACGATGAACTGCATGGCGTCATTAGTGGTCGCCAAAAACATCTAGCGGGCATCTACAATAAAATGCGAGAGCAAAGCAAATCCTTCCGTGAAATTATGGACGTATTTGCCTTTCGTATTGTAACGGACAAGGTAGACACCTGTTACCGCATTTTGGGCGCGGTACATCACCTCAATTTATATCGCCCTGTACCTGGGCGCTTTAAAGACTACATTGCCATCCCTAAATCTAACGGCTACCAATCTCTCCACACCACCTTATACCGGGCAGGCTCAGGGGTTCACACCCCTATAGAAATACAAATACGCACCAAAGAAATGGACGACATTGCCAACCATGGTGTGGCCGAGCACTGGCTCTACAAAAACACCAACAGCCGTGCTCAACGAGCCCATAACCACGCCCAAAAATGGATCCAAGAGCTGGTAGAAATGCAAAAACGCTCCGGCAATGCTATGGAGTTCATTAACCACGTTAAGCATGATTTATTCCCAGACGAAGTCTACGTTTTCTCCCCTAAAGGCGGAGTGTTTTCATTGCCCGCTGGTGCAACACCCATTGATTTTGCCTACGCCGTCCATACAGATATCGGTAATACCTGTATTGCATGTCGTATCAATCGCCGCCTTGCGCCACTTAGCCAAAAGTTAGACAGCGGAGACACGGTCGAAATTGTCACCACTGCCAGTGCCAAGCCCAATATGAGCTGGCTAAACTTTGTAGCTACGGCAAAGGCGAGTAGTAACATTCGTCACTCTCTAAAGCACCAAGCCACAGATGATGCCGTTAACTTAGGGCGTCGTTTAATAAATCAGGAACTAGGTAGCAACTCTTTAACCTTAGAGGCCATCGATTCAGCCCAGCTAGAAGATTATATTAGCCAGCATAAGCTGCCAGATCTAGACGCTTTACTTGCCGATATTGGTTCTGGAAAACGTTTAGCGTACATTGTTGCCTCAGCTTTAAGTCGAGACATCTCCGATTCCGAAGGTCACTCTAGTGGCATTGGGCCTATGGAAATACACGGTACCGAAGGCATCATGATTCGTTACTCTCGATGCTGCCGCCCTATTCCTGGCGACACCATTGTTGGGCATGTTAACGCAGGTCATGGTATTGCAGTACATCGAAGTTTCTGTAACAACATTCAAGACATTGGTCGAGACAAAGATAAGACCTTGGCCTTAGTTTGGGCGGAAACGGGAGACCGTGATTTTGACGTGTGCTTAGAGATTGAGGTATCTGCCAGCCGAGGCATTATTGCTAGCCTTGCCACCAGCGCTGCCCAGGACAATGCCAATGTTGAGAAAATTGACGTGAGTGAAAAAGATGCCCGCCTTACAGTTGTGAACTTAGAAATCTCAGTGCTTAATCGTGTTCATTTGGCTCAAGTAATCAAGTCCATGCGTAAGATTCCAGGCGTGAATCGCCTGAGCCGCACTTAAGTGCACCTAAGGTAATTATGCCATGGATGTAACTCAACTTAATGGAGTAGGCCCTGCATTAGCCTCTAAACTAGGCAAGCTAGGGCTTCATAAGGTTGAAAACCTGCTATTCCACTTACCCAATCGCTATCAAGACCGTACTCGCCTTGTGCCATTACATGCCCTGCTCCCAAAATCTGCTTGTTTGGTAGAAGGACAAATCACTAGTTCGTCCCTGCAGCGAGGGCGCCGAGTGAGCTTACACGTAAGTATTAGTAATAATGGCGCAACTCTGGGACTGCGGTTCATGCATTTCCATGCCCACCAAGCCAAAAGTTTCACAACTGGACGTAATATTCGCTGTTTTGGGGAAATCCGGCCGGGCCCACAGGGTTTAGAAATGGTGCACCCTGAGTACGTGCTATTTGATGATAAGCCTCCAGCACTGGCTGATCGGTTAACCCCCATATACCCCACTACTGAAGGCCTAAGTTTAACGCGAATGGGGCAGCTCATTGCCCTAGCGTGGCAGCAATTAGAACAAGGTGGCATCACCCTAGAAGAGCTATTACCACGTCAGCTAATTACCCAGTATCAATTACCAAGCTTAGAAGAAAGCTTAAGACAGCTACACTACCCTAACTTACATCAAGATCTAAATGAGCTACAACACCAAGTCACTCCAGCCAAGCTGAGACTAATATTTGAGGAGCTCGTAGCTCATCAACTCACCCTAAGCCAAGCCAAACAGCACAGTCAGCAACTACCTGCACCTGTACTTGCGCTGGCTCAAGGTTTAGAACAAGAGCTTATTAAAAACCTGCCATTCCAACTCACCAACGCACAGCAAAGAGTATGGCAAGAAATTGTATGTGATCTTGTGACACCTGAGCCAATGGTTAGAATGGTGCAAGGAGATGTGGGCTCTGGTAAAACCGTAGTGGCTGCTTTAGCTGCTTGTCGTGCTATTGATAACGGTTGCCAAGTGGCTATATTAGCCCCAACAGAAATTTTAGCAGAGCAACACCTACACAGTTTTAGTCACTGGTTAAATCCCCTTGGTGTCAATGTAGTTTGGCTTACAGGCAAACAAAAAGCGCAAACAAAACGTCAGTCTCTGGCCGCTATTGCTAACGGTGAAGGCCAAGTCATCATAGGTACCCATGCTTTGTTTCAAGAAGCTGTTCACTACCAGCATCTTGGTTTAGTCATCATTGATGAACAACACCGGTTTGGGGTGGCCCAACGCCATAGTTTAGTTAGAAAGGCACCTGAGGGCTGCGGCCTTCATCAGCTGGTCATGACAGCCACCCCTATCCCTCGCACATTAGCTATGAGTGCTTACGGAGATCTCGATCACTCAGTAATCGATGAGCTGCCTCCAGGTAGAAAACCTATTAATAGTGTATTACTCAACAACATTAAACGCGCTGATGTTATAGAGCGTATCCACCAAGCCTGTAATAGTGGTCAGCAGGTGTACTGGATCTGCCCCCTTATAGAGGCTTCAGACGTATTGCAATGTGAAGCTGCGCAAGACACGGCAGCACTGCTTACCCAGCAGCTGGATAATATTAAAGTGGGCTTAGTGCATGGCCGCTTAAGTGGTGCTGAAAAGGCTGATGTAATGTCAGGCTTCAAGGCAGGCGATATTCAGCTCTTAGTGGCAACGACCGTAGTAGAGGTGGGTGTAGATGTACCCAACGCCAACCTTATGGTGATCGACAATGCCGAACGCCTCGGTTTAGCCCAGTTACACCAATTGCGTGGCCGTGTTGGCCGTGGACAAGCCCAGAGCCACTGCTTGTTTATGTACCAGGCACCTTTGTCTGCTATGGGCCGTGAGCGACTAGATATCTTACGCCAGTCTAACGACGGGTTTGTGATTGCAGAAAAAGACCTTCAACTGCGAGGGCCTGGTGAAGTGCTTGGTACTCGGCAGGCTGGCACTATTGGGTTGCGGGTTGCTGATTTAATGCGCGATGCCCACTTGTTACCGGCAGTTAAGCTTATTGTAGAGGGTTATACACCTTACCCAGATAAAACGGCACAACTGATCCTAAGATGGATAGGTGACAACCAAGTGTTCGCCAAGATATGAATCAATATAAAGGAAATGTGTTTCTTATAGGAAATATGTCCTAACAACTATCTGCGCTTTACATCAATAAATAGTCATTTTTTTACTATGTGATGATTTTATATGTTTACAAACCCTCAGATTCGTCTATGATCGTGGTCTGGACTGTGAATTATAACTCCAATGAATAACGGAGATTCAGTAACCACTGTTTTCAGTAAAAATAATAAAAAATAGTTTAATTCTCACTGCACTAAAAAGATAAAGCCCTTAGGAGGCTCCTCATTATGAATTTAATCAATAAAGTTTTAACTGGCGTGGCATTAACAGCCATGACTGCGACTGCTGCCCAAGCTTCTACTCTTGAAGACGTGCGTGCTGCAGGCGAACTAAAGTGTGTTGTAACTACTGGCTTAGCCGGTTTTGCTGCACCAGATGCCGATGGCCGCTGGGAAGGTTTTGACGCCGACTTCTGCCGTGCTGTAGCTGCTGCCGTACTTGGTGATGGCGACAAGGTTAAGTTTGTACCTTCTACAGGTAAGACTCGCTTTACCATGCTGAACTCTGGTGAAGGTGACATCTTGTTCCGTAACACTACTGAAACTCTTAGCCGTGACGTTGACTTGAAGCTTAGCTTCTTGCCAGTTAACTTCTATGATGGCCAGGGCTTCATGGTTCCTGCATCACTTGGTGTAACATCTGCCAAAGAACTTGATGGCGCTTCTGTATGTATCCAAACAGGTACTACTACAGAATTAAACTTGGCTGACTACTTCCGTACCAACGGTATGTCTTACGAGCCAGTGCCGATTGAAACTAACGAAGAAGGCTTTACCAACTATGTAGCTGGCCGTTGTGACGTTTACACAACTGATGCTTCAGGTTTAGCATCTACTCGTGCAAAGTTTGATGACCCTACTCAGCACGTTGTACTACCTGAAATCATCTCTAAAGAGCCACTAGGTGGTGCTGTACGTCATGGCGACGACCAGTGGGCTGATATTGGTAAGTGGGTTGTTAACGCTTTGATCAACGCTGAAGAAATGGGTGTTACTCAAGCTAACGCGATGAACCTTGCTGCCAACGTAGGTAACAATCCTGGTATTAACCGCTTGGTTGGTTCTGAAGGTAATATGGGTGAAATGTTAGGTCTAGATGCTAAGTGGGCTGCACGTGCTATTGCACAGGGCGGCAACTATGGTGAAATCTACGAGCGTAACGTTGGTCCAAATACTCCTCTAGAAATTGCACGTGGTTTAAACAACTTGTGGAATAAAGGTGGTGTACTTTACGCTGCTCCAATTCGTTAATTAATACGAATTTGCAGTGTTGAACTGGGGTGCTTCGGCACCCCAGTCTATATCTGGAAGTTAATAATCTTTGGTTGCTACACCGCTGATTAACAATCAACAGTTGGGCTGTAAATTTACTCCTTAGCAGTTGATATCTACGTAGCAGGGTTCACCCTATGAGCACACCTACACCTAGCACCAACCCTTTGTTACGCGCCTGGTATGACAAAGAAACCCGTTCCGTCATCGTGCAGATCATTGCTGCAGCAATTATTATTTCGTTTTTTGCCTACATCATTAATAACGCAGTTGTTAACTTAGCAGCCATAGGCAAAGATATTGATTTTGGTTTTCTCTGGCAAAATGCTAGTTATGACATAAACCAACACCTCATTGAATACAGCTCCACCTCTAGCCACTTTAGGGCTATGATTGTGGGCTTAATTAATACCTTATTGGTAGCAGTAGCAGGTATTGTGTTAGCCACGATTCTTGGATTTATGTTAGGCGTAATGCGCTTATCTAATAACTGGCTAACGCAAAAAATTGCCTACGTTTATATTGAATACGTCCGTAATGTGCCTTTACTGCTGCACATTTTATTGCTACACGGCCTTATTATTACTGCCTTACCACGACCAAAAGGGTCTTATAACTTTAGCGATACTTTTTTCTTAAATAACCGTGGCTTTCAAATGCCCAGCCCTGAGTTTCAATCTCTTTTTTGGATTGTAGGTGCCTTTGTTGTTGCTGGTATCGCTTTTGCTTGGTGGTTTAGTCGTCACGCCCAAAAAGTACAAGATACCACTGGTAAAACTTACCCTTTAGCGCTGATCAATATTGCAGCTATCATCTTATTACCGCTAATCGTTTATTTTGTTTTAGGTAGCCCCATAGAGTGGGATGTGCCGGCCCTTAAAGGCTTTAACTTTAAAGGTGGCATGGTTATTCGCCCAGAGTTTATTGCTCTTTGGTTAGCCTTGTCTTTTTATACTGCAGCCTTTATTGGTGAAATCGTACGTGCTGGTATCGTTGCCATCAGCCATGGCCAAACCGAAGCTGCTCAAGCGCTTGGGTTGTCTGACAGCCGTACTTTGAAACTGGTCGTTATCCCCCAGGCATTGCGGGTGATTATTCCACCGTTAACTAGTCAGTATTTAAACCTAGCTAAAAACTCTTCTTTAGCCTTAGCTATTGGCTACATGGACGTAGTGGCCACCATTGGTGGTATATCTCTCAATCAGACAGGCCGAGAAATGGAATGCATGCTCATTGTAATGGGTATTTATTTATCCATTTCCTTAATCATTTCATCAGGGATGAACTGGTACAACAACCGTATGCAGTTAGTGGAACGATAAGGTAGACATGACAATGACTAAAGAAACTTATGCACCAGGTACGCACCCTAGCCTACCACCACCGAATAACACTGTAGGTATTATTCACTGGTTACAGAAAAATTTATTTTCCTCAGTAACCAATTCCATCGTTACCTTAGTATCGATCTACCTCTTATACCTAGCCTTGCCATCTGCTATTAACTGGTTATTTATCGACGCCACTTACGTCGGCGAAACGCGCAAGGACTGCGCCCCTGAGGGCGCATGCCTTGCCTTTATTAGCGAACGCTTTAACTTGTTCGTATATGGTTTTTACCCAGCAGAATTACGCTGGCGAGTTAATCTTGCAACAATTTTATTAGTACTAGCAGGCGCTGCGGTGTTATGGGATAAAATCCCTGCTCGTAAACATTTATTAAAGTTTGCTTTAGTTTATCCAGTAATTGGAGCTTGGCTATTGAGTGGTGGGTTAGGTTTAGAGCCTGTTGGCACCCACCTATTTGGTGGCCTAATGCTAACTTTGACAATTGGTGTCACCGGCATCGTCTTCTCTTTACCTTTGGGTATTTTGCTGGCTTTAGGCCGCCAATCTAACCTCCCTATAATCAAATACTTTTGCATCGCTTTTATCGAATTTATTCGTGGTGTGCCCTTGATCACTTTACTTTTCGTGGCTTCGACCATGCTAAGTTACTTCTTACCACCTGGCACCACCTTCGACTTGTTGATGCGGGTACTGATCATGGTTACCTTGTTTGCTTCAGCCTACATGGCAGAAGTAATACGTGGTGGATTGCAGGCGTTACCAAAAGGCCAGTTAGAAGCTGCCGAATCTCTTGGTTTGAACTACTCTCAAGCTGTGCGCTTCATCATTTTGCCACAGGCGTTAAAGATTTCAATACCTGGAATAGTTAACACCTTTATTGGTTTGTACAAAGACAGCACATTGGTAATCGTCATCGGCTTGCTAGACCCTCTTGGCATAGGTCGAGCATCTGTGGCTGATTCAGCCTGGTTAGGTTTGTCGACAGAAGTTTATCTATTTGTTGCCATCTTCTTCTTTATTTCGTGTTTTGGTATGGCTCGTTATTCTCTTTACTTAGAGAACAAGCTCAACACCGGCCACAAGCGATAACAACTAATTTTAAGGGTTTCTCAACATGTCAGAAGCACAAAGCAGTTCAAGTACCGAAAAATGCATTGAAATTCGTAACATGAACAAGTGGTATGGTGATTTCCACGTTCTTAAAAATATTAACCTTGAAGTTAAAAAAGGTGAAAAAATCGTTATTTGTGGCCCTTCCGGTTCTGGTAAATCAACCATGATTCGCTGTATTAACCGTTTGGAAGAGCACCAGCAAGGTGACATCATTGTAGATGGCACTGAATTGACTAACGACCTTAAGAATATCGACGCTGTGCGCCGAGAAGTAGGCATGGTATTCCAACACTTTAACCTGTTCCCTCACTTAACTGTATTAGAAAATTGCACCTTAGCACCAATTTGGGTGCGTAAAACGCCTAAAGCAGAAGCTGAGGCTACGGCTATGGAATTTCTTGAACGGGTTAAGATCCCAGAGCAGGCAAACAAGTACCCAGGCCAACTTTCTGGCGGACAACAGCAGCGTGTGGCTATAGCTCGTTCTCTATGCATGCGCCCTAACATCATGTTATTTGATGAGCCTACTTCGGCACTTGACCCAGAAATGATCAAGGAAGTGCTAGACACTATGGTGTCTTTAGCTGAAGAAGGTATTACCATGCTGTGTGTAACTCACGAGATGGGCTTTGCTAAGAAAGTAGCTGATCGTGTTATCTTTATGGACGAGGGTGAAATCATCGAATCGAACACTCCTCATGAGTTCTTTGATAATCCACAGCACGATCGTACTAAGCTGTTCTTGAGTCAGATCTTGGGTCACTAAGACGGCCTTATACTGGCATCCACTTTATCGTGGGTGCCACTACTCACCCTCTCTTGTTCCCAGTATTGCCTAATTTATGCCCTCTCTTCAACAGCTCGCTACCATCGAACAACAAATAGGCCGCAGCCCAAGAGGGTTAAAGGCAGTTGCTGCAAGTTCTGCTAATGGCGTCCCTCTGGTGCTTAAAATGCACCCTTTGGTTGATGGTAAGCCCTTTCCCACCTTATATTGGCTTTGCTCAAAAGACCTACATAAAGCCATTAGCCAAATTGAGGCGACGGGCATGGTTAAGCAGCTTGAACAGCAACTGAAAGACGATGATGAATGGATGTCTGCCTATCAGGCCAGTCAAAGGGACTACGTGGCTGCGCGTTGGGCCAATTGCTCAGCTGAGGATATTAAGCAATTACAAGATTTAGGCTATGCATCTTTATTTGATACCTACGGCATTGGTGGCTTGCAAGACTGGCGCCAAATCCGTTGTTTACACATGCAATATGCCCATCATTTATGCGCCAACAACGTCATTGGCCAATACCTTGATGAGCACTATGGACTTAACGAGCTAACCATCAACATCTAGCTACGCCACTACGCTCTACCTACACGTCCTGAAACTGCCCCTGAGCACGATTTTTTACCACCTTATCAACATCATAGATCCGCCCGTTCATGCACAAATACACCCCCTGTGGGAGCGTTTGCACGGCAGCCACAGCAACACCTAGATTAAAATCAGCATCACTGAGCTTCATTATGGCGGGTTGCATCGCCCCCATGATAACAATGGTCTTCCCTAAGGCCTGCTTTAGCACCTGCCCGGTATCCACCATAGTGTCTGTACCGTGAGTAATAATGACATGGTTGGCATCATGAGCCTGCACTGCGGCAAGAATTTCTTCACGATCTGCATCGTTCATATCCAAGCTGTCTTTGGATATCATCTGGCTGACGTCGTAATCGAAATTCACCTTAACCCGTTGTAATATTTCAGTGGCCGCTGGTGCACCAATGGTATATTCACTCAGAGCATCAAAATAAACCTTGTCGATGGTGCCACCAATAGCAAGAATTTGTAATTTCATAAATCAGTCCTATTTGCCCCAGGGGCAAAGTGATTCGACCTTCTCGCGGCCAAGTTTATTCAGTGTTTCAATGTTGTCTGAGTAAATTTTCTCAGGATCTTCTACGTGGGCTAGAGCCTTAGTCATTTGCGCCTGACGAATAAGGTGTATAGTTGGATACGGCGCACGATTTGTAAAGTGACTTAAGTCGTCAAAATCAACGCCCTCAAACTGATACTGCGGATGGAATGACGCTAACTGTATATGGTCTGTTAAATCACCTTCCTCTAATAATTGCTGAAACCAATCTAACACGTCTAAGTAATCATCAAATACTTCTAAGCCTTGCGAAAACATCAGCAAGCTAGTGGCTATAGCGTTTTCGTCTGTTTCAAGCAAATATTGTAATTGGGCCACATAAAATTGTTTTAACTGTGAATCCTTAGTGCTATCACAAACAGCATAGTGCACTTGATCTTGTGTTACCACACTATGGGAAAATGGACATAGATTTAAACCTACCACCATTTGGTCAAGCCACTGCTTAGTGGTTTGAATAATTTCTTGGTGCGCTTGTGATAGTGTCTTAGGGCTAAACTTATTGATACAATAGTTCCTTTATTTTTGCTGAATTAACGAGCTTACTGTGCCCATTTCTCTGGTTCACTCACAAAAGCCTTACCCATGTATTTGGCGCAGCTATAAACGACCAATGTGCCATACAATACCTAGGCACTGGCAAGCTTGGCTGCAGGATAAGGGTTCGCTAACACAGCGCCTGATCCACGCAAGTGATGGTCACTTCTCTGTCCGGGTTGTGAGTAACCGCTGGGGGATTCCAAGCCAATCAGAAGCCGAAGCACTAATGCTGAAACCTCGCCAAAAAGCTATTATCCGCGAAGTTGAGTTACTTTGTCACAACCAAGTATGGGTTTGTGCTCGTAGTATTATACCCCACAGCACTCTAAGAGGTAGATTAAGGCAGTTTAAAAATATTGGCCCCAAACCGCTAGGCGCATTGTTATTTAAGCACCCTAATATGATTCGTGGTGCACTAGAAGTGACCAGCCTTCAACAAGTTAATAGCCACCAACAGCATTGGGCCAGACGGTCCGTGTTTTATTTAGATGGTAAAGGTATTTTGGTCACTGAAGTATTTATGCCACCGATGGCTTCAGTATTGCCGCAAGACGATTAGGTAGTAACTCTTGTAAGCTACAAAATAATTGCTCATAGGCTGCCAAACCGGCGTTTAACGGATCAACAAGTTCATGAGTAGCTGCTATCAATTGGTAGTTTGGTGCGCGTTCTTGATCTAATTCAACGCCTAGCTCAGTTCCTAGACTAGCTGCAAAATCAAGGTGTTCCTGCGTCATTCCCCACACGTCATCTGCCCACTGTAAGTCTTCAGCCGATAACAACTGACTTGTACCGTGCCAATTGATGCTGGCTCTAGCGAGTACCAATAGGGCTTCTGGTGTTGTAGGGTCACCTAAATTTGCTCGAATACCACGAGACTCGATTTCCAAGTTTAGATCATTAGTTTGCGACCATTGGTACGCCATGGCATGAGCCATTTGTGATCTACAGGTATTACCCGTACATAGTAACAACAACTTATGTGCTTTTGTTGGCATGATGCTCACTTTGGGCAACGACGGTAAAGGCGCATATGGTAGCATGGTGACTTTGCTATGAGTTGAACCATTATCGTGATTTCGTTTATTGTCCGCTGGCCCCATTTTAAAAGCCTTATGCGTCTAGACCGGCCAGTAGGCACATACCTGCTTCTTTGGCCGACTTTATGGGGCCTTTGGCTAGCAGCTGAAGGTTTACCGAAACTTGATGTATTACTTATCTTTGTGGTCGGTGTCTATGTGATGCGGGCTGCAGGTTGTGTGATTAATGATTTTGCCGACCGTAACGTGGATGGCCATGTTGAGCGGACTAAGAAAAGACCCTTGGCCACAGGCATCATTAGCCCTAAAGAAGCCTTATTGTTGTTTTTTGGCCTGTGTTTAGTGGCCTTCATATTAGTTCTATTTACTAATAGTTATACCATTATCCTTTCTCTTTTAGCCGTTGTTCTAGCGGCTGCTTACCCCTTTATGAAACGCTATACGCACTGGCCCCAAGCAGTATTGGGGGCAGCATTTGCAATGGCTATACCCATGGGTTTTGCTGCTCAAACCGAAGCCACAAACCTAACGGCTTGGCTTACCTTCGCGGCTGCAGTCTGTATGACTATTGCCTACGACACTTATTACGCTATGGTCGACAAAGAAGATGACCTGAAAATAGGTATCAAATCCACTGCCGTGCTTTTTGGGAAGTGGGATTTAGTGATTATTGCAGCATTTCAGATTGTATGTGTGGGGTTATTGTTTACCGTAGGTCAAATCAACCACCTTAATAGTCCGTTCTACTTGGGTTTGGCCGTGATGGCAGGGCTCTATATATACCAACACTACCTAGGTCGCAGCAGAACTAACAATAATTACTTTAAGGCCTTCATTAACAGCCACTGGGCGGCTCTAAGTGTATGGCTAGGCCTATTGATCAACTATATTTAGCGACTCATGCTCGCTTACATAAAGCGCAGTGGCCCCAGCAACTGCAATTGGCATTACAAAGAAGTTAACCACGGGAATCATTAATAAAAGAGAAACTCCTCCACCAAATCCAAGGTGTAACAAACGTTGATCACTCAAACTATGCTTCATTTGCCTAAAGCTCACACCATTATTATCCATTGGGTAGTCAACATACTGAATGACCATCATCCAGGCGCCAAACAAAATCCATACCCAAGGCGCTATGACGTTAATGCCAGGAATTAAGGCGAGCACAAGTAGCAACAGGATTCTTGGTAGGTAATACGTTAACTTGCTGATTTCTCGACCGATAGATCTAGGGATACTCGCTAAAATTGTCCCAAAGTTTGCCTCACC
The DNA here is from genome assembly GCA_034110645.1 of Pseudomonadales bacterium. GTDB lineage: Bacteria > Pseudomonadota > Gammaproteobacteria > Pseudomonadales > Balneatricaceae > Njordibacter. Next base: position 3,726 of record JAWUYU010000026.1, on the reverse strand, counting down.
TAAGTCCTGCCCAGTTAAGTGTAATTGTACTTTTTCGGCTAATAGTCCATTCAACGGGGCAGCTATAAAATTAGCTAGCAAGTTAAAGCCAAAGAACACCGCCATACCAAATATTAGCCAGAACAAGAGCCATAAAAACCAAGTGATGCCACTCATCCATTCGGGCAGCCAGGCCACAACGTCACCCATCCAACCGCCCACAAAGGAAATCAGAAAACCAAGACCAAGGCCAAGCATAATAATGTTTACCAACAATGGCAGCAGTACAAACAGCCTCAATCCGGGGCGTGTCAATAATCTTGCGCCTTGAAGCAAGAAGCCAAATCCTTTAACCAATTTCATGACGCATTCTCTTTATATAAACGGGGTAAGTCAGTGTAGTTGAGCTATTGGTAACCTATAGAACTGCATTGCAGCTAGTCGCTGTTAGCCCTCGCTCATACTGATGCCGATATTGCTCACTCCATCAGCCATAGACATGGCTTTGAGTTGATCTATTTGTGATGCTTTAGCTACATTTTGAGAGAGCAAAAATTGCATCACATCAGATTGAAAAGCCAGTTCCTGCACCATCAATTCGTGGGTAGATATATGGCGAATAAGCTGTTCGTCACTTAACTCATCTTCAGCGTGTAGCTCCACAAACTTAGCCACACTCTCACGTGACAAATGGGCCACACTAGCAGCGTCTTCAAAACTAGGGTTATCAACACAATGGAGAGTAGCCATCAATGCCACTAAAGCATCAAAGGCCAGACCTGCACCAAAACTTTCATCTTCTTCACCATGTACAATTGCCTCAACTTTAGTAAGTTGGGTATCTGCATTCATATTGCCGCGCAATGATAACTGCTTCCAAACTTGATCTAATGCCGTTCTGGCTATAGTGACCTGATTCGTTTCTACCAAACTATCATATAAGGCATAGTGTGGAAAAATGCGTTCGCAAAGTGCTGCAGAGAAAGCGGTTTGCTGCCAATCCTGCATGTCACGCAATGGTGCGTATAACTCATCGAAGTACATAATGTTTCTCCAAAGTAACCAATTGCCCACTATTATAAAGGGTTATTGAGTTCGGGTCATGGCCCCTGCATCAAGGCATGTTAACCTAATGTAAAATTAACCCCGTGCAACTGCAATAGCTGCAACGATTATACCGCCACCTAACACTCTGGAAATAGTATTGGCCTTCGGGGACTCCCCCATATAATTAAATAACCTCCGTCCCATGAGGCCATAACTAATCATCACCACAGCTAAACAGGTCATTTTTAGAGCACCAAAATAGACAATGTCGTGGGCGAAATATTCTGGCCGAGTAAACTGCGGGAATAATGCCATAAAGAACAACAAAGCTTTGGGGTTCGATAATGAGGTAAGCATGCCTTGTCTGTAGCTAGACCACATGCTTTTGTATTGCCCTGCCCGTGTATTTTCATCGGCATGTGGCCTACCAATACCGTAACGTATTATTCTGTAACCCAAATATATTAAATAAGTGGCGCCGATGTAACGTAAGCTATCAAATACAACAGGAGTCTGAGTTAATATAAGGCCTAAACCCGTGGCCACCAAACTGATCCAAATAACATTAGATGTTAATAAGCCCATTGTTCCCGCGAGAGCGTTACGAAAGCTAAAGGCCGATTGATAAAGGATAAACAACACCGCAGGCCCTGGAGTGACTTCTAGGAACAAGGTAATGGCTAGGAACTGTAATGTTGATTCGAGCATCGGAGGCTTCCTGAATTTTTGCCGGAGAATTGTAGCATTTGCTAAGGATCTGGGCGATGAGATATTCCCTAGCCTCAATCAGTCTTTCGAACGCCTTGATGTAGGAGTTTTCCACCCTAACCGTCTTTGCCATGAGAGCAGCTACGTGGCAATCCATAGTTTGCTGGTACTGGATTATAGTGGGACAGTAATTTTCGGTAATTAGTAGACGTCGATGCTTGGGCACTTATACTTGGCGTATGCACAATTTGCCCTGAAATAATAACCCCAGCAGCACAGAGTCTCTTTCCATAAGTCTATATTGCGATGATTCTAGAGTTAAATCCACAGTTTAAAGACACAAAAAAATGGTAGATGAAATTGAATAAAACTGGCCAGATTTTTACTAAAAAGTTGGCATTTACCTAGAACTTTAGATGTCGTCCTTCCCCACTTCACAACCCTTTACATCGATTAAGCACCTTACAGCCATTCTGTAAGCTGCGTTTGTATTCATGGCGCATTGGCAGATGGCGCATTGATAAACACATGGCCAAGGTTTTTTTGTTCAAACCACATAAACATAAAATCAGCGGTTAGGGCTTGCTCTATATCCATAGCCCGTTCTGTTGGACAGAAAATAGTAAATAATACTTGAGTGTCTCCAAGTTCAGATGTGGCTACTTGAATATGGGGTTCAGGGCCAGCAATATTAATCTCTAATCTATTTTCAATTAATTGATTATAACGAACTGCAACGTCCTTAAAGTCCTCACAATATTCATGTGCCTTCTCATATAAACAATCAATAAATACAAACGGGTTCACACTTCCATCACGTGTAATGGTGAAGTGGTGCATTGCATAGCGCTTTAAAAAATTCAAATTCTTAATAGGTGATGTAATCAGCTTACTATTAGGTAAATATAACGTCTTTCCCGTATATTCATAGGCATCAACATTCACCTCTAGAAGTGTTAACTTCATCCAATCGGTAGAATGTACTTCGCCATAAGAGTCACCAACCTGAATCCAATCCCCTATACGATAGGGTCTACTAGAAATAATATACGTAAAACCGATAAAGCATTGGATAAATTCTCTAGTCGCTAACACTATGGCCACAATAAATGCGGCAATAGAAAAAGCAAATTTCTGAATTTCTGCAGACCAAATATTGAAAATTACAACTAACAGGATCACGCTGACTAAATTGTTGACCACATTTAATTTCGAGCGTTTATTTTTTCCAGAGTTTTTCTTGATCAAGCTAATGATTAAGAATTTTATAAATAAAATAGCCATGAAAACACAAAGTGTGATCACGAACTTATTACTCAGCAAAGATATGAATATAGAATAATAGTTCTGGCTCATATGAATATTTTTTCTGTAACCCCCTTACCAAAGTAAATTAAAAGTAGGCGGTTTTTGGGTTATGGCAGTTGCCGAGGTGGAGCCCCAGCATTGTAAAATGTGGTTGAATATTATTATAGATCCATTGGCGCTGCGTAGCTATCATTATTGGGTGACCATAAAGAGCGCCATTAAACTTGAAGGGTGAAGAACTGGCTGAGGTAAAGCGTATTCAAAGTCCTTGGTAAAGGGTCCACTGGCGCACCATTGCGGCAACTGAAGGTTCCCCAATGAGCCGCTACGTGGCAAGCAAACGAATGAAAGAGTTAGTATTATCCGTTGTCAGCTACCCCTTCAGCGTTACAAGAAAACTGGCACCGAGCACTTGGCAACTGCGCACACGCTGAATCGCGAGTTCACTGTGGGCCAGCCTAAGAGGCTGATCTTCCATTCAGATCAAACAGAGCATGAGCCAGGGAGGAAATTGTTAGGCGGGTTCTTTACGTCAATCCGTACTTTTCTGCGCCCAATAAAAAACCCCTAGCCTTTTTGGGGCTAGAGGTTTTTTATACGAATGGGAAGCTTGGCGATGACCTACTCTCACATGGGGAGACCCCACACTACCATCGGCGCTAAGACGTTTCACTTCTGAGTTCG
>JAWUYU010000025.1:0-26069 GCA_034110645.1 Pseudomonadales bacterium | reverse complement strand
CCGAAGGTAACTTTTTTGAGCACTACATTTTCGCCTTGGATTATAGATTCAGAGCTACTTTGTCCTTGGCCTAATTCTGTTTCTACTTCTACTTCAGAATCAGGGGTACGGTGCATGGATTTACGATTTTTGGTCGGGTCTACTTGTCGTGCTTCTTCCTGTTTATTTTCTAGAGTTTTACGCTGAAGCTTCAGCGCTTCTAAATCATTAGCTTTGGAAGCTAACTTAGCCGCTAATTTAGCCGAGAGCTCACTCATATCAAGTAATGAAAGCCCAAGCGTCTTGGTTATCTGTTCTAACGCTTGTTCCGATACGGCTTGGGTTTTTACTGCAGTGGCTGGTTTTTTGTTAGCTTCGGAAAACATTAAGGCACCGGTGCGGTTAGAGTATTCAGTTAAAGCTGATTCACACTGAGCCATAAGATCAGCAATTTCTTTTTCAACCTCTTTTTCAGCTTCTTTACTCATATACCTACCGTTTCAGCGCTTTAAAATCATTGGCTTTAGAAGCTAACTTAGCCGCTAATTTAGCCACACGCTCACTCGTATCGAGTGATGAAAGCTCAAGTGTCTTGGCCATCTGTTCTAAGGCTTGTTCCGAAAGAGCTTGGGTTTTTGCTGCAGTGCCTGGTGTTTTTTTAGATTCGGAAAACGTTGAGGCACCGGTGCGGTTAGAATATTCAGTTAAAGCTGATTCACACTGAGCCATAAGCGCAGCAACTTCTTTTTCAATTTCTGTACTCATATACCTACCTAAATTAACCAAAGCTATGTGTTAAACATCTCGGGGCGACTTGAACCAAGCCAGTTTATCATGTAAATCCACCACGCGCCCAACTAGAAAAAGTGAAGGAGACATCACCTGTGCTTCCTCAATCATTGCCGGTAACCCAGTGAGATCAGACACTAATACACGTTGGTCTTGGGTGGTGCCTTTTTCAATCAATGCCACAGGCATATGTTTATCCATGCCATGTTCAATCAATTGCTCACAAATGAATGACAGCCCTTTGAGGCCCATGTAAAAAACCAACGTTTGTCCTTCTACGATCAACTCTGCCCACGGTAAATTCACACTGCCATCATGCAATTGGCCTGTTACAAAACGCACAGATTGGGCATAGTCTCGGTGGGTAAGAGGAATGCCTGAATAAGCAGAGCAGCCGCTAGCTGCAGTAATTCCGGGCACTACTTGAAAGGGTATGTGTTGTTCGGCTAAGGTTTCAATCTCTTCGCCGCCGCGACCAAAGATAAACGGATCACCACCTTTAAGGCGGGCAACTCGCTTGCCTTGTTTGGCGTAATCTACCAATAATTGATTGATCCCCGTTTGGGGTACACTGTGGTTAGCACGGCGCTTGCCTACATATACTCGTTCCACAGACTCTGGTACTAGAGCCATTACACCATCAGACACTAGTGCGTCGTATAGCACCACGTTGGCTTTTTGTAGCAATCGAAAGGCCCTAAGGGTCAGTAGGTCAGGGTCACCTGGGCCTGCGCCAATAAGGAACACCTCGCCGTTGCTCATTACCTTATCAAGGCCATGACTGACCTCGTTTAAGTGGTTTTTTAACAAGCTTTCAGCTTCGTCTTGTTTGCCAGAGAATACTGCTTCGGCCACTGGCCCTTGTAGCACTTTGTGCCAAAAGGTAGAGCGGTCTACCGTGCTAGGTAAGGCGTCCTTCACTTGCTGGCGATAACCACCAACCAAGCTGGCCAATTGCCCATACGCTTTAGGTACAAATTGCTCTAATTGTTGGCGTAAAATACTGGATAAAACCGGCGAAGCGCCACCGTTGTTTATAGCAATGGTTAACGGAGCTCGGTCTATGGTGGCGCCGAAAATTACATTGCCATCGTTGGGGCTGTCAGCCACATTAACTAGCAAACCCATGGACTTAGCATCAATGGCCACTTGCTTGTTGACAGCGCGGTCATCGGTGAGTGCTAAAATTAAACTGTAGCCTAGCATCACTTCATCTGTGGCGTAGGCGTCTATGGTTACGCCGCCGCCAGAACTTTCGATTAAGTAAACAAGGTCTTCAGAAACAGAAGTAGCCATTACATCACAGGCCACACCAGCTTGAATTAAAGATTTAGCCCGGCGTGTGGCGACATTCCCACCACCTATAAGTAGGGCTTTCAGTGTGTTTGTGTTGTGAAATAGAGGGAAAAAAGTCATGGAGATTCCTGTTTCAACCAAGTTGTACAGCGCTTTATAGCGCTGTCTTGGCTTAAATCAATATTGCCAAAGCGTAACAAACTCATGCTTGAGTTGATATCAACTGGGCGTAATAAAATGCCATTTTTGGCAGCGTTCTGATGTAATTTATAGGCTAAATCTGGTGTCATAATAAAACTGCGAAATAATTCATGTGAGGCTGAGAGTTGCGCCCCTAGTTGAATCATTGAATTTTGCCAAATATTTAGTTGCTCTAGCCTTTGGTTCACAAGCGCAAAGCGCATATTTCTTTGCCACGAAGTATCGTTTAAAGCGGCAATGGCTATGGTTTGGGCTGGGCCGTTAACAGACCAAGGGCCAATCTCTTTGGCTAGTCTATCTAGTACTGATTGAGCAGCAAAGGTAAACCCTAAGCGAATGCCAGCAAGGCCAAAAAACTTACCCACTGATCGCAATACAATGATGTTATCTGCTAACTTTTGTGTGAGTAAACTTGCTGATGGAGTAGTGTCGATAAAAGCTTCATCTACTATTAGAAAGCCGTTTATAGCCTGTAATTTTTGTGCCCATAAGCATAGTTGTTGTAGCGTAAAGGTTTCGCCTGTTGGGTTGTTGGGGTTGATGATTACCAAGTGGCCTATTTCACGACTTGGTTCTTGAGCAATGTCATCATTATTCAGTGCTGCATCTATTTCTTGGGCAGCTAACTGGCTGTCTAAGCCGTTGTAGGTGTGTATATCACCTTGCTGGGACCAAGCTTGACTATGCTCTTGGTAACCCACGTGGGGTAGCCATGCGGCTTTCTGATTACCTAGTTTGTGTAATATGGAGGGCAATAGTTGTATAACACTTTGACTGCCGCTACTAGCTAAGCACGAGTGATGCCCATAGAAAGATGTGGCAGCATGAATTAAAGCAGGATTTAAGTAAGGCAGCTGGTGCCAAGCATCTTGCGCTATGGCAGGTACAGGGTAGCTGTATTGGTTAATACCTGTGGATAGATCTAGCCAGTCTCCAGGGTCTCGGCCATAAATGGCGGATGCAGACTGTAAATCACCACCATGAAATAGAAGACTCATTACAAAGTGCCCATAAAAGCGAGTAAGCATATGATCACTAGCCAAACTACTAGACTGTGGTTCACTAGATCGCAGGCATCATCGATACTCTGGGCGTTAGGCTGTTGGCCTGAACCTAGCGTAGGGCGCTCTTGGTTTTGGCCATGGTACTGGGCACTGCCGCCAAGCTCCACACCTATGGCCCCAGCTCCTGCAGCCATTACTGGCCCAGCGTTAGGGCTCTTCCAAGTGCCAGCCTGTTGGCGCCAGCTTTGCCATGCATTTTTGGTTTGTCCATTAATACTGCCACACATAGTGTAAGCCAATGCAGTGAGGCGAGCAGGTATGAAATTAAGTAAGTCATCAAAGCGTGCAGCAGCCCAACCAAAGTGTAAAAAGCGTGAGTTTTTATAACCCCACATGGCATCTAAGGTATTACTCAGGCGATAAATAACCACGCCTGGAATACCTGCAATAATAAACCAAAACAGGGCGGAAAATAGCGCATCGGCGCCATTTTCAAGCACAGATTCTGTGGCTGCTTTGGCGATTTCTGGCTCATTCAATGCTTGAGTGTCGCGGCTTACTATACGGCTTACTGCTGTGCGGGCAGAGATTAGGTCCCCTTGAGACAATGGTATAGATATGGCTTTGGCGTGTTCAATTAAGCTGTGCCAGCCAATAGCTAGATACAGCACCACACCGGCAAGCAGTGTTGATAGAAGGCTATCAGGTGTTAAGGTCTGCTCTATGCTGTAGGCGGCTAAACCGAGTGGGCCGATGGCTAGGGTTAAGGCGAGAACACCTTTAAATTGTAGGAGATTGCCACGTCGCTTCTCTCCTCGTAATGACGAGTTCTCGGGAGGTGGTGTAGTTCCTTGGGAGGACTGTGTTTTCGTTTCATCTTTGCGTGCGAAGCGAAGCAATCCAAATATACTACCGTCTTTGCGAGCGAAGCGAAGCAATCCATCTTCACAATTAAGCCATTTTTCCAGCCCATCAGCAAAACTTCCAAAACCCACCAGAGGGTGTAGCCGTTTAGGTTCGCCTAACCAATAATCTAGGCCAAGAGCAATGATGATAGCGATGATCAAACTCATGTTAAAGCCCTTTTTTAAGCCCTTGTTTAAGTGAGCCTCGCATGATGTTCAAAATCGCCTCAACTGGCAGTTCTGCTTCCACTTCGTCAGCCAAACGTTCAATCTGCGCCGCTCTTAAGGCTGGGTAGTCAAAAGGTTGTGTTTGTTCTAAACCAGCCCAGTGTAATAGTTCTTCTAGCAGCTTAGGTTCATCAAATAAACCATGTACATAGCTGCCCATCACCGTGTCTTCATTGTTGCGAGCGCCATCTGGGCCAGTGTTAAGCTGCATTAACGGCTGTGATAAATCGCTACCGGTGGTTTGTCCCACATGGATTTCATACCCTGTTACAGGAATATCGCCGCTTTCGTTCAGCCAAAGGCCTTGCACATTACGTAATTGTTTTTCGCCTTGTAACAGAGTTTCAATATTCAAGTGGCCTAAACCTTCACTGGTACCAGCGCTGGATTCGGTGCCATCAGGGTCATGTACGGCGTGGCCTAACATTTGATAACCGCCACAAATACCGATCACTTTACCGCCTAAACGCAAGTGGCGTTTAATAACGGCATCCCAACCAGACTCTTTAAGCCAGGCTAAATCACCACGGGTATTCTTGCTGCCAGGCAAAATAATAAGGTCTGCACCTTTGAATGCTTGTACGTCTCTAAGCAGCTGACAATCTACCTGAGGGTGCATGCGCAAGGCATCAAAATCCGTATGATTGCTGGCCCTAGGGTAAATAGGCACCACTACTTTGAAGTGCTGCTCGCCGTCATTCTTAGAAAACTGGTCCACGGCCAATGAGTCTTCGGCTTCTATATGTAGATTGTGGATGTACGGTAAAACAGCAAGCACAGGTTTGCCAGTTTTCTCTTCTAGCCAGTCTAAGCCGCCTTGTAATAGTGCTTTATCACCGCGGAAACGGTTAATAATAAAACCACGGGTACGTGCTTGTTCGGTAGGGCTAAGTAGCTCATAGGTACCGTAAAGGTGGGCAAATACGCCGCCACGATCTATATCGGCCACGATAATTACAGGGCAGTCTACGGCTTCTGCAAAGCCCATATTGGCAATGTCATGTTCTCTTAAATTTATTTCTGCAGGGCTACCAGCACCTTCTGCCATTACTAGTTCAAATTCTTGCAGCAACTCTTGATGAGCAAATACCACGTCTTGTAATAGCTTAGGTTTATGCAGGTGATATTCCACAGCCTTCATGTTACCAATGGCTTTGCCACGTAAAATCACCTGCGAACCTAAATCACTATTAGGCTTAAGCAAAATAGGATTCATACGTACATCGGGCTGTAAAAAACAAGCTTCAGCTTGCACAGCTTGGGCTCGGCCTATTTCTCCACCATCGGCTGTTACCGCGCTGTTAAGGGCCATGTTCTGGCTCTTAAAAGGGGCCACTTTAATGCCTTTTCGCGCTAAAATTCGGCACAAAGCTGTGACTAAAATACTTTTACCTGCGTCGGACGTGGTGCCTTGCACCATAAGGGTACGGGCGGCTTGCTCCATGAGGAACGGGGCGGCTTGCTCCATACCGGTGGGAGCTCCTTGTTCCACTTTTTTTACCATAAGAGTACAGGGGCCAAGTGCCTTTAATGTAGGTGATGTAGGTAATGTGGAATTAGTCACGACGCGGTTTCCTGTTGTTGGTCTAAATCTAATAGCAAATCTTGTAAGGCCTGCTGATGCTCGCCAGGTTCTTGCCACATACCTCGCTGGCAAGCTTCCAACATACGCTCGGCCATTTCTTCTAAGGCAGCAGGGTTATTGTCGCGCATAAATTGTTGGTTTTCTGGCTCAAAGATCAAGGCATCACTAACTTGTTCATATTGGTAGTCAGCAATTAAGTCGGTAGTGGCATCGTAGGCAAATAAGTAATCTACACTGGCGGCCATTTCAAAAGCGCCCTTATAGCCATGGCGCTGCATGGCACTAATCCATTTTGGATTAAGTACGCGAGAGCGAAGTACCCGATTGAGCTCTTCTTTAAGAGTGCGAATTTTGGGTACGCTAGGGTTGCTGTGGTCGCTATGATATACCGCAGGTGCTTGGCCACTAAAGCTAGTTACAGCGTTAGTCATTCCACCTTGGAACTGGTAGTAATCATCGGAATCCAATAAATCGTGTTCACGGTTGTCTTGGTTTTGTACCACGGCTTCTAACTGACTTAAGCGGTGTTTAAAATCGTCATGGGCAGCCACCCCATCACCTGTTTGGTTACCATAGGCATAACCACCCCAGCTGAGGTATGCATCGGCTAAGTCGGAGCGCTCACTCCAGCAGCGCTCATCAATAAGGCCTTGTAAACCCGCACCATAAGCGCCTGGCTTACTGCCATAAACACGGTAGCTAGCTTGGCGGCGGGCTTCGGTAGTGCTGATACCTTGAGCTTCTAGTTCAGTTTGCCGCTGTTCAATATTTTGGCGAATAGTGTTGCCATTTGTTGCGCTAGAACCCGGCTCATCAAAAGAGGCTATAGCCTGCACAGCAGCGTCATATAGCTTCATTACATTGGGGAAGGCATCACGGAAAAATCCGGAAACACGCAAGGTAACGTCCACGCGAGGGCGGCCTAATTGCATGGCAGGAATGATTTCAAAATCCATCACCCGCTGCGAACCAGGTGCCCAAATAGGTTTGACACCCATTAAGGCGAATGCCTGGGCAATATCATCACCGCCGGTGCGCATGGTGGCAGTCCCCCAAACAGATAAGCCTATTTGTGTAGGGTAGTCACCGTGCTCTTGTAAGTGCCGCTCAATAAGTGCTTGGGCCGAACGCTGTCCTAATGCCCATGCGGCTGCAGAGGGTACGCTACGGTTGTCTAAAGAAAAGAAATTACGTCCAGTAGGTAATGTATCTAAACGGCCACGTGTAGGCGCACCACTAGGGCCGGGTTCTACGGCTTGGCCAGCTAAGCCCTGAATGAGGGCTTTGGTTTCACGTACAGCGCTGTCTTCTAAAGCGGCTAAAATGATGTTTTTAGCGTAGCTTAATTGTTGGCTGGTGCGTGGTAGTGTTGCTACTAGAGCATCGATATCTTTATTCTTTGGTGACAATAAGTACTCATTAATTAAGCTCAAAGCCAATAGTTCAAGGCGCTCTCTTGTGTCCATGCTAGAACGCCATACGCCGTCACTTTGTTGAGTTAACAACTGCGGTTTAGCGCCAAGCCAAGGAGTAATGTCGGTAGCCAAAGGGTCGTATGGATTGTTATCGTTTTGGCCTAAATCCAAGTGAAGATCAAGGGCTAGGTTGTGCAAAATACCTCGTTCTTCTACGGCTTCGCCGCGAGGTAAGCGCAACAGTGCAACGAGGGTTTCGCTGAGTTCGTCATGTTCTGGCAGCTGGCCTAAAATGTGCAAACCGTTGCGAATCTGAGCTTCTTTAATGTCACACAAATAGGTATCAAGCTCGGCCAGCATTTCGCTTTCGCTGGTGTAGGAGGTTAACCCAAGTTCTTGTTTAAGGTTGCTACTAGCCAAGGTGGCAACAATTTGCTCCCTTAGCCATGTCTCACGCCCAGTATCCAAACCTGTGGCCTGATACAACTCGTCTACCAAGGCTTCTAAATCGGCAAGTTCGCCATAAGTTTCAGCACGGGCCATAGGGGGCATTAAGTGATCTATAATCACCCCTTGGGCGCGACGTTTAGCTTGAGCGCCTTCACCTGGGTCATTCACAATGAATGGGTAGAAATGCGGCATGGGGCCAAGTGCTACATCGGGCCAGCATTCATCACTTAACGCTACACCTTTACCGGGCAGCCACTCAAGATTGCCGTGCTTGCCAAGGTGAATGATCGCGTCTACTTGATAAACATGACGCAACCAAAAATAGAAAGCTAAATAACTGTGGGGTGGTACTAAATCTGGGTCATGGTAGTTGGCGGTTAGGTCGAGGTTATAACCCCGCGCTGGCTGAATGCCTACGAAGGTTTCACCTAAGCGTAGGCCTGCTAGCATGATACGGCCTTGTCTATGATCTCTTCTGTATTTGGGGTCTTGCTCTGGGCCGCCCCAGCGTTGCCATACTGCATCTTGGCAGTTTTTTGGTAGCTGGGAAAAATGGTCCATGTACACAGTAACATCCAAACTTTGCCAACAAGGTAAGTGGTGCAAAGTATTGGGGTTGTTAGTGACAGACTCTAATAGCGTTTCAATTAAGGCATTGCCATTTTCTGGCACCGTATCAATGGCGTAGCCTGCATCTTGCATCGCTTGTAATACATTAATGGCTGATTGCGGTGTATCTAAACCTACACCATTACCAATGCGCCCATCTTTGGTGGGATAGTTGGCCAATATTAGGGCAATACGTTTGTCTTTATTGGCCTTATGGCCAAGGCTGCAATAACCCTTAGCAAGGCGAGCCACAAATTGTGCTCTTTCTGGGTCTAGCTCGTAGCCTACAAGGTCTATTTGGCATAATTCGCTGTAGTAACCCATAGACTTAAAACTAATGGCACGAGTTAATACATGGCCATCCATTTCTGGCAACACCACTTGCATGGCAATGTCGCGAGACCTTAAGCCTTGTTTATGCTCACGCCATGCTTCATTGGTGGTGGACGATAGCACCAACTGCAACACAGGTATGTCGCCTTCAATGGGTAGTTTAAACTGCGTTGGCGAGGAACTAAGGCCTGGCGCATCTACTTTGTTGCTGGCAAACCCTAAGCTGCTTAATACCAATTGGGTGTTGGACTGCCTTAAGGTGTGGTTGACCAAAGCCAAGGCGTGTGGATCTTTAAGAGAGCTAATGGCAAGGGCGATGGGGTTCATGCCCTGCTTAACTAAGCCTGCCATTAAACCATCAAACATGCGGGTATTACCGCTTTGTAAATGGCTGCGATAAAACAATAACCCCACTACAGGTGCATGTTGCAAACCCTGTGTAATAGTCTGTTTTTGCCAATCCATTAACCCGGCCTGTGCTACGCCGGGTTGATAAATCAACGCTTGGGGCAGTTCGGCCGGTGGTTGCCACTGATGTTGGCGAGGCTGGTTTGGTAGTAAATTTAATTCTTGTGCCAAATAGCGCAATAAATTAATACCGTTGCTCACTCCACCTTGGCGTAAGTATTGCCACACCATTTGGCATGTTGCAGGTGTGCAAGAGCTAGCTAGGGTTAATTCAGGGTCTTCCGCATCATCACCGGGCACCAAAATAAGTTGGCGGTTAGGCTTGGCCTGTTGCCATTCTTGCAGTCGTTCAAAGCCATAATTCCAATAGCTTGCGCCACCTAGTAGTGACACCAGCACTACTTCTGCTTGCTCCAGCACTTTGTGCTCATAAAGATCAAAAGCAGCAGGTTTTAGCAGGTGGCTCCAGTTAGCCAAACGAATGGATGGCAATTCGTCGCCCAGTTTTTTGTTCAGTTGTTCGGCCGCAGTGGCCAACATAGCAAGGCTAGTATCGGCGGCAGCCAAGATCACCACTTTAGCGGGGTCTTGGCCTAGGTCGATAATGCCCTCTTCTTCAACGAAGCCGCCAGGCTGGGCTGCGAGCAAATGCATAGTGAGTGATTAAACCTCAGCTACTTTTAACGCACTGGTTAATTCGGCAACATGTAAATGCTTACCAATCATTACCAAAGATGTGCGGCGCGCTTCATCGGCAGTCCACAAACGGTCAAAGTGGCTCTCCAAACGCTGGCCAACGGCCTGGATTACTTGGCGCATAGGCTTGTTAGGTAAAGCTGCAAAACCTTTGGCACGGTAGATTCGATGATTAGAAAGTAATTCTTGCAAGGCCACTTGTAAACGATCTCCATCTACTTCGCCTAAATGAATCACACAGGAATCAAAGTGATCATGGGCATGCTCATGATGGCCGCCATGGTCATGGTGATGATCGTGGTGAGTGTGTACAGCTTCAATACGATCTTCTGCAGCAGCTTCTAAGCCCATTACTAACTCGATAGACGCATCGCTGGTGCCGTCTGCCTTTTGGCCAATGTAAGCCATCTTCACAGAGGCAGGCACTTTAGCGGTAACAACCTTTTCTACTCGGCTGCGCTCTTCGTCAGATAAAAGGTCACTCTTGGACACGATTACTAGATCTGCGGCACTTAACTGGTCATCCAGTAGCTCGGCTAAATCGGGATCATGGTTCAGGCTTTCATCGGCTAAACGTTGGGCTTGCACTTGTTCTGCATCGTGGGCAAAACGGCCAGCAGCAACAGCTGGGCCATCAATTACGGTGATTACAGAATCAACGGTGAAGTATTTCTTAATTTCTGGCCAGTTAAAGGCTTGTACAAGAGGCTTTGGTAAAGCTAAGCCACTGGTTTCAATAAGAATATGGTCAATGTCATCACGACGCTTCACTAGTTCTAGCATTACCGGCAAGAACTCTTCTTCTACGGTGCAACAAATGCAGCCGTTAGCTAGTTCGTAAATACCTTGCTGAGTGCTGGATGGGGTTTCGTCTTCGTCGTCACAGTCTAACGGGCAATTACGTAATAAATCGGCATCAATGTCTAGTTCGCCAAACTCGTTAACGATTACGGCAATACGCTTAGGGTCTTTACCGCCAGACACCTGACGCAACACATTAGACAATAAAGTGGTCTTGCCGCTGCCTAGAAAACCGGTGACAACAGTAGCGGGGATTTTTTTCAGTTGCATAGGATAACCTTGTGCTTAGTTCAGAGTTTAGTGGAGAGCTAAAGTGGTGTTGGAAATTGCCGTCATTTTGTCACAGACAGACGCTAAAATCTGCCTTCTGTAGGCATAAACTATCCATAACGCGACGCTTTTGTAAGGGGAAGAGCCGCTTGAGCAGTTCTCATGATTCAAGCAGCGCTAGAACTAGCTCTAAAAGCCACACAAACCAAGTGGTGTATACAGTTGTGCTATTGTATAACGTATAGATTGGTACAGTATTTGTTATAAATGAAGCGGACTTTATGGGCTTTGTAGAGCGTTTTTTAAATGAATGTGCTGCCGGAAACTCGTTAAGGTTAACGAGCCTAGCTAGATATGCCACCGCCTGCTTTGGGTTTACCAAAACCAAACCTCACCCAATGCATCACCAACATAGACAACAGTGAGCAAACGGCCATGCCTAGGGCCACTGGGAAAACATTGGTATCTACCGACATGCCAATTAAGCCTCCAATAGGAATGGAAACGAACATTGATCCAGCACCCACTACTGAAGCACCCATACCAGCTACCTTGCCCAAAGGCTCCATGGCCAGCGCGTTAAGATTGCCAAATTGAAAACCAATGCCAGAAAAAATCACAAACAAAAAAGCCATTGTGTGCATTAGTGGTGGCACACCAGCCCAAAACTGAGCATACAGGTAAAGCCCTAAGGAACCGCTGAACACCAATACGTTGGTTAGTTGTACTAGCCTAAACATGCCCCAACGCATGACCAGTTTAGCGTTGAGGTAGGAAGAAATTAAGTTAGGAAATACCAAGGCGCCAAAATATAGAGGGAAGGCATCACCCACGTCGTAGATATTCTGGAAAAACCATTGGCTGGAGCTTAAATACCCCAAAAAACCACCAAATACCAAACCACTCACTAAAGTATATCCAGCCGCAACACGGTTGCTTAGCACAAAGGCAAATGACTGCCACAGTACTTTAGGGTGAATGGATCGGCGTTTTTCGTGGGTAAGTGTTTCGTCAAGTCGTATCCAAGTCCAGATGCACAGCAACACCGCCAAGATGATGTACATGGCAAAAATATATTCCCATGGCCCAAACCAAAGTAACACTTGCCCTAACATAGGTGCACAAATGGGCACCATCATGAACACTGAGCCAGACAACGACATGATACGCGCCATGGCTCGACCACTAAAACAATCCCTTGCTAAGGCCGACACCATAATGCGGGGCCCAGATGCTCCTATACCCTGTAAAAATCGACCTATCAGCACCATCTCTAAAGACTGTGCAGACATCGCCAAAATACAGCCCAGTATAAAAAAGGCAAACCCCACGTAAATTCCTGGTAATCGTCCTACACGGTCAGAGATAGGGCCGTATATGAGCTGACCTATGGCAAAGCCGGCAAACAGGCTGGTAATAACCAATTGGATTTCACTTCCGCCGACACCAAACTCCAGCGCCATAAAACCTAATGCGGGCAACACCGCGTCGATGGACAAAGCCACCACAGACATCAATGATGCCATAAGGAAAATGAATTCAACCATACCAATACGCATGATTTTTGTGGAGGAAGAGTTAGACATAATGTTGCTTACGAAACAATAGGGCCGAATATAATAACGAAAAAACCCCTTCATGGGGTTTTTACTTCATGAAGGGGCTGTTTATCTATTTTGAAGACTTTTTAGTTAGCCTACTTTTTATTATGGTCTTTCTTACGGTAGATGTGAGCTTTGTCTTCATCATAGAGATATGAATCATCAAAGTTTTCTGCATCAAGCACATGGCCTACTAAGATCAAGGCTGTACGGGTGAATTTCTTCGCGCGTACTTTAGCAACGATATCACTTAAGGTTCCAGTCACTTTATCTTGGTCTGGCCAGCTAGTGCGGTAACACACTGCTACTGGGCAGTCTGGGCCGTAGTGAGGTAGTAGGTCTTCCACAATTTTGTGAATACGAGTGATACCTAAGTGTATAGCCAAGGTAGCACCCGTGGCGGCCAGTGCTGGCAAACGCTCACGCTCTGGGAAGGGGGTTTTGCCTTCATAGCGGGTAAGGATGACTGTTTGTGAAATGCCAGACAAGGTAAGTTCTTTGCCCAGCCATGCGGCTGATGCAGAATAGGCGGTTACTCCTGGGATAATTTCGTAATCAATTCCCAACCCTTCTAGGCGGCGCATTTGCTCGCCAGTGGCACCATACAAAGATGGGTCACCAGAGTGCACGCGCGCCACATGCTGGCCTTTGGCGTGTGCATCGGCCATTAGTTCTACCTGAGCATCCAGTGCTAGGGCGGCAGTGTCTACTACAAGGGCGCCTCGTGAACGGGCCGTTTCCATATTTTCGTCTGGGATCAATGATCCGGCAAAAAGCACCACGGGTGCAGCATCTAATAAGCGTTGACCTTTAATGGTCATTAGCTCTGGGTCACCTGGGCCTGAGCCAATAAAATATACAGTCATGATTTTATCCTGTTTTGTGCCAAAATTTGTAATTAAAGCTTTTATAGATTTTGCTTAAAGTTTCTTTTTATACCCGCGTGGGGTATAAACCCACTCTTTGGTGCCATTAACAATATGGCGTGATTCGCTATTACCAACGGAGACGAGGGTGAACATATCTACGTCTTTGGCATCTAATTCGTCCAAACGAATAATACGGACGTGTTCTTCTGGGCGCGTTAACTGACGTCCAAGCAATACCGGTGTAGACGCTGGACGGTGCTGTAATAAAACGTCCCGTGCGGTGTTTAGCTGCCAATCGCGCTTCTTAGATACGGGATTGTAGAAGGACACTACAAAGTCGCCTTCGCCGGCTTTTTGAATGCGCTTAAGAATTGTTTCCCATGGGGTAAGCAAGTCAGACAAAGAAATAGTGCAGAAATCATGACCTAGCATGGCGCCTACACGGCTTGCGCCGGCTTGCATGGCAGAGATGCCTGGAATAACTTCCAGTTCTACATCTAACCATTCTGGATGGTTTTCTTTGCCTTCTAGCTGCATATCCAGCAATTCAAATACCAAGGTCGCCATGGCGTAAATGCCAATGTCGCCACTGGAAATAAGTGAAGTGGTCTTACCGCTTGCCGCTAAGTCTAGTGCTAAACGGGCGCGGCCGATTTCTTCGCCTAAAGGAAGGTCGTGGTGTTGCTTGCCGTCACATACATTACCCAAAATATCTAGGTAAAGGCCGTATGCTACTAAGTCTGTACTGGCAGCAATAGCTGAGTGGGCACGTGGTGCAACTAGCTGTGAATCACCGGGGCCGGTACTGACGATAAATAATTTACTCATGTTGATCTCGTACTTTATTAAAGGGGATTAATCTTGTTCGCTAATTGAGCCAGCGCCGGGCGGGTAAGCTCGAGCTATAGCACAAGTGGCTTTAGGGGTTTTTAATTTGGCTTGTATAAGCTCAGCTTCATTACTGGTGGCTTGTTGAGCCGCCCAAAGTGCAGCAGACTCCGCCACACCATATACTCCAACAGTGTCGTACACATACTGTGAAGGGTTAATAAGTTGGTCATTTACTGCGGCCAGGGTCTGCGCAGAATAGGTTTGAAAATTCTTGCCAAGGTGTTGTGCTAAGGCAATAAGACCTACTTCATCAGCTTTAATGTCTATGCTATTAATGCTAACAATATCGTCAATAGTGAGACCTTGTTGGGACAAACATTGGTTCAAAAATTCTAACAAGTGCTCTTCGCTGCAACCACGTTCACAGCCCATGCCTATGGTATACACTGGTTGTAGGTAGGGTTGTGCAGTGGTCATGGCAAGTTGGGCTGTTAATAAATTGCTAACTTGGCGGCCCCATTCGTTAGCGCCACCTTCATGGCCAGACAATAGAGGAATGACAAACTGACCCTGTTCATCCAATACCAATACAGCTGGATCGCGGTACTTGTCCATTAATACTGGTGCCAAGGTACGCACAGCAATACCTGCTGCACAGATTAGTATAAGTCGCTCGCCATGGCCAAAGGCAGTTTGAACCGTCTCTGCAAAGGGCTGAGGTTTTAGCTCAAAGGAGACTGCGGTGTCTGAATCTTGAGCTAATAACAGAGCCTTTAAGCGAACGCCCAAGCGTGCTCCGGCATCTGTTAATGCAAAAATTCGAATCACGAATTACGCTCTTGTCTAAGCACTACAAATAACGAAAAGTATGGGCCTGCTTCGTTAGCTAGCTTTGACACGTCCGTTAAAATCTCTTGGTCTTCACGGCCGATGTATGCCAAGTAATTGGCATCTTGGGTGCGGCCTGTTTTATCGAGCATGGCTAATATGCGAGGGCGAGCACGGCCTGCCTTCATAATAACCACGCTGTCGTGGGTATTAAGAGCTTGCTCTAGTTGCGCGTCAGTGTGGCGGCCGCTCATTACAACAAAGGATTCTTGTAATAAGGTAAGGGGCTGTTGTAGAGCCGACGCGGCAGCGTTTACAGAAGAAATTCCTGGCACTACAAAGCAATTATGGTCATCACTCAAACGTTCTAGTAAGTAACTAAACGAACCAAAGAATAGTGGGTCGCCTTCACACAAAAATACCACAGACTTACCTTGGTTTATTTGTTCGGAAATTTTTGCGGCGCCCAAATCGTAGGCAGCATTAGCCGCTGTACGATCTGTGCTCATGGGCATAGGAATGGCAATTTCTATAGACGATTTATTACGACCTTCAATACTGTATTGCGCAATATCACGAGCTTGTGAACTGCCTGACTCATTCGCCAAATAACAAATGACATCGGCAGACAAAATAAGGTGGTGAGCTTTTAAGGTGATTAATAAAGGATCACCTGGGCCCACACCTAAGCCATAAAATACACCAGGTTGGGCTTGAAATTCATTCATTACTTCGATTCCTTTAGGGCTTTATGCCAGCACATTAAGGTAACAGGCAGTGCAGGGCGTAACACGTCGTGCCCTGCAATGGTGTCATGGCGGCTTACTGCTACTTGTAAATAATCGGCCGGCCCTGTTCCTTGGCGAATGTTAACGTGTTGGGTGAATTCCCGTAATGTGGCTTTGCTTGGCTCAGTTACGGCACTGGCCACGAGGCGTCCACCAGGCTTTAGTCGCTGCCAAGCAAGTTGTAATATGGCACTGAGACCGCCGCCACTACCGCCAATAAATACTTTGTCTGGATCAGGAAGTTCTGTAAGGCAGTCTGGTGCTCTACCATGCACAACGCGTAAGTTAGCACTCACCCCAAAGGCTTCTCTATTAGTGTTTAGGCAAGCAATACGCTGGTCATGATGCTCAATGCCATATACTTGGCCTAGGGGGTTCCACAGTGCCAGTTCAATAGTTACACCACCACAACCGGCACCTATATCCCATGCCGTTTCTTGGGGCGCAAGTTGTAATAAGCTAAGGATGTTGAGGCGCACTTCACGTTTGGTGAGTAAGCCTTTACCTGATTCGCCATCAGTCGCAAAGTGAGTATCTGGAATGCCTGGGAAGTTGGGCATCACATTGCCGCCACCTTGGGTGTGCACAACAGTAACGTGGAGTTTGGCAAAGCGGGTAGTTAATGTGGCCAATTGCGTTGCTGTGAACTGCTGCAGGTTTTGATCTTCATAACCTAAGCGTTCACATACGTGTAGTGTGGACTGGCCCAAATTAGCAGTCACCAAAGCTTGAGCAATTGCTTGAGGATGGCTATCTTGGTCGGTAAGGATCAACAGGTTTCGGTTGGGCTGCAAGTAGCGATTAAGGTTACTTAACGGGCGTCCATGTAGGCTCACAAGTTGGGCGTCTTGTAATGACAGACCTGTTAATTCACAGGCCCCTTGTAAGCTAGATACACCACTAATGCAGGCAACCTGATTCTCTTCTTGGGTACTAGCTTGATCCCCAAATTGGGACTGCAAGTATTTACCTATACCAAACAAAAGTGGATCACCAGAAGCCAGAATGGCAACGTGGTCAAAGTCCTTAATGTCATCGGCAATCTGTTTGAGCTTTGGCAATGGCAGGCGCACTTGGCTTACCTTGTGCTGACTCAGATTGTTCGAGTCTGACAAAGCGAGGGTATGTGCCACGCTTTCCAGTTGTCTTGGTGAGCCCATAACGCAGTCACAAGTGCGCAAAGCTTCTAGAGCTTTGGCATTAAGCAACGGGGGCTGGCAGATGCCTAAACCAATGACAGTGATTTTCGGCATCAGTAGCGCTCGTCTATATTGCAGCGCAATAACGCGTTAACTACGGAAGACGCAGCGGCACTGCCGCCTTGGCGTCCAAGCAAAGTAATACATTCAATGCCTAGTTCTTCATGAATGTCCCACAGTGTTTGTTTGGATTCGGCCGCACCTACAAAACCTACGGGAATGCCTACAATCAATGCAGGCTTAGGAGACCCTGCCTTAATCATTTCTAATAAGCGAAATAAAGCCGTAGGCGCATTGCCAATAACAACCACACTACCTTCAAGCTGTTCACCCCATAGGTCTAACGCGGCCATAGAGCGAGTTTCCCCGCGCTGTTTAGCAATGGCGGCTGTGTCTTCGTGGTTAAGGTAGCACAAAGGTAGATTTTTGATCATACGCTTGGTAATGCCCTGCTTTACCATTTCAACATCTACTAAGATATTGTTGTGGTTAGCTAAAGCATCACGGCCGGCTGCGCAGGCATTCGCACTCACACGCATTTGTTGAGCCACTAAAGGATCGCCTACGCTGTGAACAACGCGCATGACTACTTGTTGGGCGTCGTCACTTAAGCCTGATAAATCCGTTAATTGGCGAATCTGGCGAAAGCTGTCTTGCTCTATAGCGTGGGGATTAGGCTGGTATTCAAAGCTCATATCAAAAAAAACCTGTTTCAGTGGTAGTCACCATATTACTCATGATGGTTTCCTTTGTTAGAGTGTGTTCTTTGCATTTGAGCCCATGTGTTTAGGCGATCAATCAGAACATCAAAATCTTCTTCTACAGGCCCAGTAATAGTTGGCCGCTGTAACATTAATACCGGTACTTCAAGAACACGAGCGACGCTGAGTTTGGCGACCGTAGAGCTGCCACCGCTATTTTTACTAGCGATGGCTTGAATTTGGTATTGTTGTAGTAAGGCTAATTCGCTAGCTTCATCAAATGGCCCTATGGCTTTGATCCAAGTAACATTAGCTGGCAAAATATGTTTAGGCTCTACCGCGGTACGTAACCAAATTTGTTGGTTTGAGCCTAATAACGCTAGCTCTTCAGGGCTTACTTGGCCTAGGGTTAATAGCGTACGCTGGTAACCAGACAGGGCATTTAGTAGCTCATTAGTACTGCTAAAGAAACGCCAATCATCCCCTGCTTGTTGCTGCCATTGGGGCCGTAAAAAACGCCAATAGTCTATACCTAGCTCATTACATGCCTGTGTTGCGTGGTTGCCCATAGTGGTGCTGAACGGGTGTGTGGCATTGATGATGCCAGTAATATGCTGTTCTTTACAGTAAACGCTTAAGCCACCAAACTGACTGAATCCTCCGCTCACCACTGTAGCAGGTACCTGCGGCTGACGTACCAAACCTGCCACGCTGTATACCAACTCCAAACTCGGCTGGCCTTGGTGTAAGGCGGTTGCCAAATGCCTAGCATCTGCTGTGCCACCTAAGATT
The DNA here is from genome assembly GCA_034110645.1 of Pseudomonadales bacterium. Classification (GTDB taxonomy): domain Bacteria; phylum Pseudomonadota; class Gammaproteobacteria; order Pseudomonadales; family Balneatricaceae; genus Njordibacter. The sequence continues at coordinate 7,491 of JAWUYU010000025.1, read as the reverse complement.
AGTAGTTTCATGCTGCACCACCAAGAGCGCTGCCTAATAGCTTACCTTGTCTATCCACAGCAAACACTTCTAACTGCACTGTGCTTGGCACCGTTTTTTGAGCAAAGGCTAGGGCGCTTTGACACACAGCACTGGCCAAATCAATGTTCTGTTGTTGGCATAGGCCCAAAGCTTCTAGGCTGGTATTACACGCATTAATTGCCGCTACTAGGTCGTTATTTGCGCCTAAGTTATAGGCAATGTCCGCCAGTTTCGATAAGTTGATGGAAGACCTGGCGCTATGTAAGTCCATATGGCCATCGGCTAGTTTGCTGATCTTACCAAAACCACCACAAATACTTACACGTTTCACGGGAGACTTTTTAAGGTGTTTGAGTACTGCACCCGCAAAGTCGCCCATTTCGATCAGCTGCATGTCGTCTAAGGCGTAAAAATCGCTAATAAAGGCTTCGCTAGCATTACCCGTAGCAGCTGCAACATGAGTAAAATCGTTTGCTATAGCAACATCTAACCCTTGATGAATAGACGCAATCCACGCACTACATGAGTAAGGGCGTACAATGCCGGTGGTGCCTAAAATTGATAAACCACCCAAAATTCCCAAACGGCCATTCATAGTTTTCTTAGCAATTTCTGCGCCGTTGATGACCCCAACGGTGACCTCAAAGCCACCTTCGTACTGGTAAGTTTCAGCAAGGCCCATAAGGTGTTCACTCATCATTTGTCGAGGTGTTGGGTTAATGGCTGCTTGGCCTACGTCTAAAAGTAAACCAGAGCGAGTAACAGTACCTACGCCAAGGCCTGCAACAAAGTCGATACCCTGTTGTGGCACTAGTTTAAGAGACACCCAAACAGTTGCGCCATGGGTAGCATCAGGGTCATCTCCGGCATCCTTTATAGTGGCGGCGTATGCACTGTTTCCGTCACAGTTTTCCACTAGCACAAGGTGTAGATCTACGTGTTTGCTGGGCTCTTTAAGTGGTCTTTTATTAGGTAAGGTAACGCTAACGCAGGTGTTATGAATATTGCCTAGTAGTAAGTGGCCTGTAGCCAAACAGCAAGCTGTAGCGCAAGTGCCGGTAGTTAAACCGGTACGCAGGGGCTGTGGTTGTTCGCTAGATTCTGGCCACATAACTCAGATTAACCTTGCTGCGCTGACGTTGATGCTGATACTGGCGCCAACATAAGCGGTTTGGTAAATAGTTGAGCCACCGCTGCTGGATTAGACGGGAAGAACAAGTGTAAATAGCTGGCGGTTAAGCCTTGCTGGCGATAAATTTCTTCTCCAGGAGCTGGATGACGCTGACGCTTACCATGGGCTATAGGCTCAGGTGTATTTTGGCTGCGAGAACGGTGATGGGCATGGGCACGCACCTCTCCTTCTGGCAACATAGCAGCTTGCATACCTTGACAGCCACGCTTACCTCGCATGGCACCTTGGCCTGCTAGAATGCCAGCCATGGCGTAGGTGACGTCGTTTAGATCAGTTAAGGTGTCTAAACAGTACAAAAAGCCACCACATTCGGCCAAAATAGGCTTGTTCTGTGAGTTAAAGTCTCGAACATCCTTTAACATAGTGGTGTTTTCTGACAACTGTTTGGTATGGAGTTCGGGATATCCGCCAGCAAACCAAAGGGCATCTACTTCTGGTAAGTACTTATCGTTGATAGGTGAAAAATAGCTTAATTCGGCTCCCATCGCTTCTAATAAGCGGGTGTTGGCGCTATAAATGAAGCTAAACGCAGAATCACGGGCAATGCCAATTTTGGTGCCTGCCAAAAGTTTTTTGGGTGGATCAATATCTTGGCTGGCAAAAGCGACTGGTGCTGGTAGGTTACAAATGGCTTGATCACCCAACCATGCTTTACCTAAGTTAAAGCGCTCTTCTAGCTCTTCACGTACTTCATGGGCTTGCACTAAACCTAAATGACGCTCTGGCAAGGATACTTCTGGGTCACGCGCTAGGTTAGCCAATAAAGGCATGCGGCCGTCTAGGGCGTCACGAATAAGTTGAGCATGGCGTTCTGTGCCGCAATTGTTGGCGATAAGTCCGCAAAATTCAACATCGTCTCGAAAACTGGCTAAACCTAAAGCGACTGCGGCCGCTGTTTGTGCCATGCCTTTAACATCTATAACCAAAGCTACAGGAATGTTAAACGTGGCGGCTAGGTCTGCACTGGAAGGTTCTCCATCAAACAAACCCATGGCCCCTTCTACCAAAATAAGGTCGGCTTCTTGGGCAGCTAAAAAAAACTGATGCCGACAATACTCTGCACCAGCCATCCATAAATCTAACTGAGTGACGGGTTGGCCTGACGCTTGTTCTAAAATTTGTGGGTCTAGGTAATCGGGACCCATTTTAAACACGCGCACCTTACGCCCAAGGTCGCGGTGATAGCGAGCTAAGGCTGCAGTAATGGTGGTTTTTCCTTGGCCAGAAGCTGGCGCCGCTAAAAATAATGCGGGGCAATGTGCTATGGCTGATTCCCTGCTAAGCGAGGACGATGTAGGGGTTGTTTGAATCATTAAAATTCAATACCGGCTTGCGCCTTAACGCCTATGCGGAAAGCATGGCCATCATCTTTTACAGTACTAATAGTATCGGCATATTCAACCAGTGCTTCAGGCATTACACGGCCAGTAATAATCACTGTTTGGTGATGAGGGCGGGTAGCCAAGGCTTCTAGTACTGGCTCTAATGGCAAGTAGTTGTACTTGAATACATAGGCCATTTCATCTAGTACTAGCATGTCTATAGATGGGTCTTGTAACAAGCCTTTGGTGATGTCCCATGCTTGTTCTGCGGCCGCAATGTCGTTGGCCTTATCTCTGGTTTCCCAAGTAAAGCCATGGCCCATTACATGCCAGTCTAAACCTGGATACTCTTTGAAAAACTTATATTCACCGGTTTCAACACGACCTTTTACAAATTGAACCACGGCGGCCTTTTTGCCATGGCCTAAGGTTCTCATCATGGTGCCAAAGGCAGAGCTGCTTTTACCTTTACCGTTGCCACGCAACAAAATGGTAACGCCGCGCTCTTCTGTAGCTTTAGCAATACGAGCATCAATGACCACTTTTTTAGCGGTCATACGTTCTTCATGTGTTTTACTCATTAAATAAGCCTCGCTTGGGATAAGGTTAAATATTGTGCTTTTAACGTTTGCGCGATTTGTCGACCACGACCACGTTTCACTTGGCCTTGTTCGGTGTCTACTAGGATAGATTTGCCGAATAATTTTAAGCCAGATAAATCCTGCTGCACACGTCCATCGGTAATAATGGTATTAATAATGCGGGTGGCTGGATTACGTCTAAGTAATCGTGTTGCAAAAGCACTAGCGTGTTGAATAGCTTGTTTTAATGGCGTGCCACCACCTGCACCTATGTCGTTAAGTAAAGGCGCCATGGCTTTAGGTGCGCGGCCTTGGCTGTAAAGCTCTGTCACTTGGTCATTACCAAAACCTAACAACACAAGCTGTTGGCGGGCCAAATAGGCGTGATGCGCAATACCAGCGACCAAACCTTTAGCTTGGCTCTGTCCATCACCATTTAAGGTGGATGCGGAGGTGTCCAGTAATACTAAGTGCATGACAGGATCTGCACCTCTTTGGCGACGGTAGCGTAAATCGATGCCAGTTTTGTTGCTGTAGCTGGGGACTTTGTTGCGACCAGCGATTAAGCTGGAAAACCAATTAATGCGTTTAGACCATTGTTGGGTAGCTTTGCCGTTGCCTTGGCCATGTAAGCCTTTACCTGTGCTGGCCATCAAGTTGGGGGCAGTCAAAGGGTGGGCCTTATCTTCAGCAATATGGCGCAACTGACCAGTGGTTTGTTTAGTGGGAGCCATTTGCCCCCAGTCTTCTTCAGATTTATTGTTCTGGGTTTGCGGTTTGCTGTCGTTTGGGCGCTCGAACGGTGGCGGACTTTGGGGTGGGTTATTGTTAGGTGGGCTGGGCTGATTAGGCGCGTTGGTATCGTTACGGCGATGCATTAATACCAGTTCTTCAACAGCATCAATGTCGGCTAAGGTAACAGCATCTCTTTGTTGTAGTGCAGCATGAGCAAGAGCAGCCCGCAGCCAAACTAAATCACCACGTACGCCATCTACTTGTGCATCCACACAGCGCTGGGCTATTTGCAAGCGCATGTCATCACTGGCGGTGACTAGAGTGAGTTGTTGCTGGGCTTGTTGGATCGTTGCTCGCAAAGCCTTTTGTGGCTCGGCATAGTCTGCCAAGAAGGCTCTGGGGTTGGCGTCGAAGTCTTGCCGGCGACGCACAATTTCCACACGTTCATGGGCGCTGTAAGTGTTGGCAAGGGCCACACCAAAACCAAAACGGTCTAACAGTTGTGGGCGTAGCTCGCCTTCATCTGGGTTCATGGTGCCCATTAAGGTGAATTCGGCTTCATGCTGATGGCTAATGCCGTCACGTTCTATGTGGTTTACGCCACTGGCGGCAACATCGAGTAATAAGTCTACTAAGGCGTCTGGTAAAAGATTAACTTCATCAACATAAAGCAAGCCTTTGTGAGCTTTGCTTAATAGCCCTGGTGCAAACTTAACTTGTTGTTCACCCAGCACTTTTTGTAGGTCTATAGTGCCAGTTACCATCTCTTCGCTGGCACCTAGGGGTAGAGTAACTAATTGGTTTAGGTTATCAATATTGAGGTCTGCCAAACTACGGGCCAAAGTGGATTTAGCGCTGCCACGAGGGCCGCTAACGAGCACGCCACCAATTGCAGGATCAATAGCCAGTAGCGTTAAAGCCAGTTTAACTGGGGCTTGACCAACGACGGCAGAGAAAGGAAAATTTGATTTAAGCATAACAATATCCATCGCACCCACCGTACGATTAATGTGAAACTAAATGTGTTGTTGTACATCACTAAGTTTCTGATTACATTTTGAGAGGCTGGTATCGGACTGAATCGCCTAGCGATCCACCGTTGCGGGGGCAGTGTTGGTTCAAGACCGGTTTGCCGTAATCTCGTCCACGCTTCCCATTTAACTGCTTGTTCGTCAAGCAGCACCACTCATTGCCTATTATTGTAGGCTTATATAGTGAAGAATAATACGTTTGCGAGATGACTAATGTAGTAGGTGCGGCCTAGGCGTATTCAATGTCGCCATGGTTTTTATTAATGTGTAAATTTACTATGGATCTAAGTAATATCTGCATTGACGAACGTATGACCTAAGCCATTGTAACTATTCGTTTTTGTGGCTAAAAATACGCAGAGCCTTAGCGCGATTTTTGTTATCTCGCCAATCCATAATACGGTACCAAGCACTGGCAGCTGGCATGTACCATGGGCTGCCGTGATGATAGATGCGGCTTTGTAATGGTGTTTCTTCAAATACGCTGTGTTGCCGTTCAGGGTTGAGCATTTTAAGTGCAGCTTTGTGGCCTAAATAAGGCGCCATCGCTACACCATTACCGCAATAACCCAGAGCGTGATAAATACCATTGTGGCAGCCAATGCTGGGCAACTTACTAAAGCTGAAGCCAGTAAATCCTGTCCAACAGTGGCTAATAGGCGTGTCTTTAAGGGTAGGGAATATTTCTGCCAGTTTAGCTTTAAGGGTGGGCAAGGCTTGCTCTGGGGTGATGGCGTGTAATGCTGCACGGGAACCCAGCATTATGCGTTTGCTACAGGGCGTAGCGCGGTAATAACAAAAGCGTTGACGGGTTTCTACCATACAGTGGCCGCCGGGTAATAATGCCTTTACTACGTCTTCTCCGAGTTCTTCAGTAACGAGAACGAAACTGGGCACGGGCATAACTCGCTTGGCAAGAAACGAGGAGACCTTAGTTTGGGTGTAACCATTGGTTGCCATGAGTACTTGTTGGCACTGTATTTGTTGGTTCTGCATCTGCTTGTTCTGAGTACTGATGCAAAAATTGTCTAATTGAGGGTTAACATCCAGCACAGATTGTCCGCCAAATACTTGTACCCCCGCTTCTACTGCCAGCTGTAATAAGCCGTAATGAAGCTTTCTAGGTTGCACTGATGCATGGCTTTTATACAATAATCCGCCAAAATATAACTGCGTATTTATGTGTTGGGCCATTTCATCTGGCTTCACCATACGTGCAGCAAACGGTTCAATTTTCTGTAAACTGACATTGGCGTCAGCCATGTCGGTGAAATCTTGTGGTGTCCATGCTGTACGTAAACGGCCGCAGTCTTGTAGGTCACAATCAATGTTGTGATTAAGGATAAGGCTTTTGGTAAACGCTAGGGAGGCATTGGCTTCGCAATGCAATTGAGCTGCAATGTCTGGGCCATAGTATTTCTTAGCATCATCCACAGATACTTTGTGGCCAGAGCCCAACATGCCGCCATTGCGGGTACTGGCACCAAAACCGATGGCTTCGCTGTCTAGTACAATCACATGACGACCTGCTTTGGCCATGGTTAGTGCGGCACTTAAACCCGTAAATCCCGCACCCACAACAACGCAGTCGGCTTTAGCTGGTAGCATTTCGGTGTTACGATATTGGGGCTGATCTTGCCACCAGTAAGGTGTAAATTGGGTCATTTTTTGCTAAACATTTTTTATTATTGAGTCGACACCATGCAACAATTATTTCCAGAACTCAAACCCTATCGTGAATTTATGCTGCCGGTAACTCACGGGCACAGCCTTTATGTAGAACTGTGCGGCAACCCGCAGGGCATTCCAGTAGTTGTTATGCATGGTGGGCCAGGTGGAGGCTGCGGGCCTTCTTCGCGGCGTTTTTTTGATCCTAATGATTACCACATCATTTTGATGGATCAGCGTGGTGCCGGATTATCGGTGCCCCATGCCAGTTTGGAGGCCAATACAACACAGCACTTAATTAGCGATTTTGAGGTATTGCGCTGTGAACTAGGAATCTCTAAATGGCTGCTGTTTGGTGGTTCTTGGGGTTCTACATTGGCTTTAGCCTATGCTCAAGAGCATCCAGATCAGGTGTTGGGGCTTATATTGAGAGGCATCTTTTTGGGCAGACAAAAAGATGTGGACTGGATATATGAGGCAGGTGGAGCCAGCCGTATGTTTGCTGATTATTGGAAAATATTTCAAAAGCCGTTACTCAGCACAGACGCTGAAGCTACAGGACAAATGGTTAATCGTTATTATGAGTTGTTATGCGGCGCTGATGAATTAAAACGTTTCGCTGCAGCAAAAGCATGGGCTATATGGGAAGGCAGTATTGCTACACTCGACCCTAATCCGCACCTTGTAGACGATTTTTCTGATGCCCATTTTGCGCTAGCGTTAGCTAGAATTGAATGCCACTATTTCGTAAATCAGTGCTTCTTTAAACCTAATCAACTGCTAGACAATATGCATAAAATTAGCCACTTACCCGGTATTGTTGTGCAAGGTCGTTATGACATGATTTGCCCTGCAGAACAGGCCTTTGAGGTTTATGAGCGTTGGGAAGAATGCCAATTACATATCGTACGAGACGCCGGCCATGCCCAACAAGAACCTGG
>JAWUYU010000024.1:0-7390 GCA_034110645.1 Pseudomonadales bacterium | reverse complement strand
TCATCCCAATTATTAACACCATTTTTATTTTTGTGCAGGTTTATTTCCAAGCCATCAAGTATTAACTGGTTAACTTCAGGACTAAAAGCAAATATTGATGCCACATCAACACCCACACTCACCGTCCTCACTTTAAGCATTGGTTCACTGCCAAAACCCTGCGCGTTAGACAGGCTTAACGCACCAAGCTCCATACCCAACGTAGGGAAAAAAGTGAGGCCCACATCACTATAAAACTGCAACTCTCGACCTGTTTCTTTACGCACAAAATCGCTCAAATCCTGCTTATATTGATTGGCATCGAAGGTAGCAACAAACACCGCCAAAATGGCAATGGTGAACATGGCAACAACACCAATAACCATAAGACTTCGTTTGATTATTGTTCTCAGAGGAGCTGACATAGTGACTTACCTTTGATTGATGTGGATTTATTAGGATGTGTTTGGGCGTGTATCAATAAAGAGCACCTTCAAACTACCTGCTTAGGAATAAGCATAGTAAGTTTTATACAATTTACCTAATATTTGTTGAGGTATCTGATCCATCTAAATATCAATTGGTTCATAACTAAAAGGCACTCCATAGTGCTTTCTAGTTATGTCACTGGGTAAGTATTAATCCTTTAAGTGACGGGTTTTGATTGCCACATAAACACGACGACTCTTAGCAAGGTCTTCACCATTGTCGTTTAGCACTGGAGACGTTTCGCCTTTGGCAAACATGGAGGTTACCTTTAACTTTAAGCCATCTAAGAAGTTAGCCACGCTGTGCATACGTTGCTCAGACAAAGTCATGTTATAAGCTTGGTCTCCACGGGTATCTGCATGGCCAACCACCTGCACAGATATAATACTCTGTGCCAAACCTGTTGCCATCACTAATTGCGTTAGGCTGCCAGAGGCATCCGCAGACAATGTTGCGCTAGCTGTATCAAACAACACCCTAGTTTCGTAAGTGTTAAAAGCGTACTCAACCTTTGGCGTTATAACTTGTGGCTCTATGGTCTCAGACGCTGCAACCTTCTTCGGTACAACCTTTTTCGCTACAACCTTTTTCGCTACAACCTTTTTCGCTACAACCTTCTTCGCTACAACCTGAGAAGCTTCCACGTCTACCTGTGCCACTTGCTCAACAATAATTTGGGGCTCTTGCTTAGCTGGAGCTATTACAACAGCTTGCTCAACTGCTTTGATCACCGATACACTTTCTTGAGGAGCTGGTGTAATTACCGCTACCTTTTTTTCTCTGTAGTGAATAGTTCTAATGGGGTTACCGCTACTATCTACTACGGCTGATCCATTGCTTGTAGTCCATACTTCACTGTTACTGCTGGCAATGGCTGGCACTGATATAATGGCCAAGGTTATTGCTACCGCTAATGTTGATGTGGTGTTCATTTTAAAATTCCTCTGTGACTGCTTGTTACCCAAGGCGCTTATGTTTACCAAGGCGCTTATGTTTACCAAGGCGCTTATGTTAACCAAACTCTGGGGGGATGGTGTTTGACTGGTTCCTATTTAACACCATAATAATGAATTGCTACTGAATACATGTTGAATATATAGTGATTAATAATGAAAAAACACTGAATTATTTGCTTCCCTTATTTCAAGAGCACCGTGCACGAAAAATAGTAGTGTTATTGATGGCTAAAAAACCTCGACGCAATACTTCTTCAGCGATAACCTCTATGCCTGCTCTTAAAACAGCGTCCCTAAAATTGAACCTTTGAATGATTTTGATAAGAATTTCTGCAGATAATTGACTATTCTGCCGACTCAATACCAGTAGTGAAATAATAACATTACTCACGTAATAGAAGATTACCTGTGGCGATATACCTATATCACCCACTAAAGACACATAGTGCACTGCTATTTGGTCAAATACGAGGGTATAAGCCGATTCACCACGACACACATCCTTAACCATAGTGGCCAATATCTCTACGGTGGGAGGGTGCTCTGGCATCATGTAATCAACTTCTTCGTATACTACGTTATGGCTTAACAAATACACCGCCAGTGCTGTAGAGTCCGGGCTAACCCATTGCTCTTGATAATCTACACAACGGCTTTCAAACGTGTCAATAGCCTGCATGGGATACACCTCTGGTGGGAGGCTCATGATCATACTTATGACCGACGGTGAGCACTGTTTCTCCATCTTCGTCGATCAGGTAGGTGTTACACAAAGATTTAAGATGTTGCTGTACATGCCGCATGTCTTTCATGAGCCGTTTAAGGCCATGCCTCGTTAAACTGGTGTAATGCTTGCCTTCGCCAATGTCACAACTGTCACCATATAACATAAGCAATTCTACTTGCAGGTGCTCCACAGAACTAATGTGTTGTGAAATATTGGGCTGAAGTAAATTAAGGTCCATGGTGCTGCTCCTGTTATTAGTATTGGTATGACAACCATTAAACAACTTAACAATGAGGAACTATGGAAGACTTTCTGAAGATATAAGGAATAAGTCTGAAGAAATGATGAAGGTGACGCATGGTTGTTAAATAAAGCGTGCTGGAAGCCGTATTGAAAAACAAACGCCAGACCCGTCGGCTAAGTTAGCCATTTCGGCTGCGCCTTTATGAAAGTGAGCAATGGTTTGCACTACGTAAAGCCCAAGGCCAAAGTGCCCAGCACCCCCTTCTGTAGCCTGCGTACGAGAGGTCACCATAGACTGAAACAGCTGACTGGCTTCGTCTAAGTTGATTTGTTCACCTTGGTTTTCAACGTCTATAATCCAATCAAATTTATCTGCAGTTAAACGCACTATTATGGGCGTGCCTTGTCGGTGAAAATCTTTCGCATTATCAAGTAGCTTATCTAGGGCCTGCTCTAAGCGATAATCTACCGCCTGCACCATGGCAGTATTTTTGGAGCCCACGTATTCAATGGTAACGTTGGGCCCGGCCATTTGATGTTGATGCTGGCAATATAGGGTGAGAAAGTGATTAACATCTAAAGGCTCTAGTTCGTCGTTGGTTAATGCTTGCTCAAGGTTAGCAGCGGAAGACAATTTAGAGAGTATCAATTCAATCTTATGCAGGCCCCGCTTGGCGATATCAACGTAGCCTTTAATTTCATCATCCAGAGGGTGATCTGAGATATTTTCAAGGGACGTAGAGATGGCATTTAACGGGTTTTTTATCTCGTGGCTTAAAGTACGTGGCATGGTAGACATAAAAGACTGCTGCTCGTGAAGCTTAGACACCACGTCGGAGAAACTGCGCGCTAAATCGCCTATAGAATCATCTCTGTCTACCTGGCCCACAATTTTACTGGCTACTAAGCGCCCTTCATCATTCACCATATTGGCTGTTTCTATACGCAATTTACGTACACGGTAGGCCAACCGCCAGAATAAGAAGAACACAATCGAAAAAATGAGCAGAATGCCAGTCACGCTAAAGAGCACAATATTTTGCAAAGACCTAAGCTGCAGTTTTAATATTTGGTCTGTGGATTGTTTTACCAGCACGATGCCTATCACCGAGCCATCATCCGATAACACCGGTGCTGCTGTGGCCAAAAATCCGCCACCACCCAGTGATGACCAACGGGCTTGGGCTACATTGCCAAGCTGAGCATCACGCAGTAACTCTTCTTGTGTTTCAAGTTCGTCTCCTGCTATACCCATGCTCATTTGCAATAGCGCTATCATCGCCTCATCTACGAGGCCTGCCAGGGCTCCCCACAGCGTATTTTCAGTAAATTGCTCATACTCGCGAGGCTTGGCCTGTGTTTGGGCTCTTAACTGAAAACTCACATCGTATAAAGCAATATAACTAACTGACTTAGCCAACTGTTCAAGTAATTGATTAGCAGCCGACGAACTAGTGTTTAGGCTGTGGAACCCCTTTGACGAACCCATGGAAGAAATACCACTTCGAGTTGTACCGTTGTACACAGAGAACCGCAGCTCCTGCTTTTGACTTAGATTGGCTTTGTCTATTTTAATCTCAAGCGCGTAGCCTTCAAGCGTAGGCATCATTACAGCTTCTATTGGCGCCGTCTGAAAGCGATCTACAGTGTCACGGCGCCAATTAGCGCTTACTCTAAAAATAGCCACAAAACCGCCTTGTTGAGGCACTAATGCAACCCGTTCTATGTCGCCTTGATCATTAATCCATTCCAACCTAACGTGGTCTCTTGAATCAAAGCTATTAATAGCACCTGTGTCATAATCAGGATCCTCGTCTCGCACATCGATGAGCCCATAAAGGCTGCCGTTACGCTCACCTACTGCCACAGAAAAACCAAACCCATCATAAAGCTGGCGCTGAGGAAAAGACGCTGTTCTATAACTTTGGTCTTGCCAATCTTGTTTAGAGCCATCAACGGTTATAGGGGTAGCAAGGTAGGTTTTAGGCAGTGGTGCCCCTGCCGCTAGAGACAAGCTGAGGCTATCCTTTTTGTTGTAAAATGTATTGGCAACCGATCGGCCAAATTGTTCTTGAGAGAGTAACTGCCCTGAGTCTAAAAACTGCTTTGCCTCACTAACAAACTGATAACCAAGCCACGGTATCGCACCCATCACCACAAACAAACCGAGTACTTGTAGGGAGAGTTTAAAGCTACGTTTGCGCTTACGAAATTCAGCCACCAATTACACCTTCCACCGATACCCAAGGCCATATTCAGAATCTATATTATTAAACTCCGGCGCTACTCTTTTAATTTTTTTCTTGAGGTTCTTTATATGCGCACTAATGGTGTTTTTTTCCACCACACTTGAGTGGGTCACTTGGGCAAAGCGTTCGTAGGTAATCACATTACCTGGGTGCATTACCAAAGCGTGTAACATGTTGAACTCTGTAACAGTGAGGTTTAATACAGGCTCCCCCAACCATGCAACATTCCTAGATAAAGTATTTAGCACTAAGTCTCCCCTCACCACCTCAGTGTTGATTTTAGTAGATGGCCGTGATTGATTGTTAGCTAGCATCATTAGGGTAGCTACTTTAGCAGCCAAAAATTCCATACTAATAGGCTTAGATTGATAGTCCCAGGCCCCCATTTTTAAACCCCAAACCTTATCAAACTCGCCATCGCGATCAGTTAAAAATAACACTGGCAGCCCTTCATGGACGCGTACAGCTTCGCTATAAAGCTCAAACCCACCGTCATAATCGTTGCCAAGAATAATGTCTAATATAAGCAAATCTGGCCGGTGATGACTTAAGTAATTAAGGGCTTCGGCTTTGGTAGCAAAAGCGTGCACTGTGTATAAACGACGCGTGAGCAATTTTTCATAATTAAATCGTTGATCATCGTCATCCTCAACAATCACTATAGTGCCATTCTTGCTCATATCCTCTCCGTATTACTAATTTATGGCGCCAATCCAGCGCAACGCAGCACTAGAACCGATTTCAGAAAAAGAGGCCTCTATCGTTTGGCCTTCACTATAAATCAGCATTTTAACTGGCAACTTAGCCTGTGAAATAGCCAGCAACAGAGGCACTGTTACTTCCCCATAAAACACGGCGCTGGGAGCTTGTTCAGACACAAAAACTTGTTCACCAATGGTCATTTCAACTCGGTCAATCTGGCTTGGAATGATGTAATAGATGGAGCCATCTTGGCGACGGTTAATTTGGAACTCACTTGAGCCAAACCAACCTACATCCATTATTGTGGTGGCATCAGAGTACTTGTGCTTTAACGCCCCACGCTCAAATACATGGCGCACTGCCCAATCGCCATAACAATCATAAATAATATGATCAGAATGCATCGGTTTGTTGCACTGGCTAGGCTGGCCTGCATAACTAGTGGCCGACACCATGGATAACGGCAACAAAAGTAGTAACAGCAAATACGTACGAAGGGCTTTAGGTTGAGAGTGAGCCATAATAGTGAGACGGTTCTCTTGTACCGTGTAAATTCAAATCTCAACTTACCAGTTCAGATCAGGCGCGCCAAGAGAATTAGTAGGCTAGAGTGATAAATTCACTACATCTTCATAGTTACAGTACTGATCCAGCCATTAGTCGACCCTGTAAAAATTAAGCAAAAAAAAGACGCCCTACAATGAATGTAGACCGTCTTTTTTTAACAATAGTGGTGGGTGATGACGGGTTCGAACCGCCGACCCTCTGCGTGTAAAGCAGATGCTCTCCCAACTGAGCTAATCACCCACATGATTGATAAGTTACGGTGCATTACCGCTGCCAAATCAGTGCCGGTATTATAAGGCACTAGATTCTTAGGTCAATGATTAAATAGGATTTATTTTGAAAAAATGTAAAGGCTGATAATTACTTCATGGCAGGCTATAATAACTGCTGTTTAGATATATAGGCAATCTCCACCTTCAATACTCAGGAATTTTCCATGGTCATTAAACCTCGCGTTCGCGGCTTTATGTGCATTACCTCCCACCCTGCTGGCTGCGAAGCCAACGTACAGAGCCAAATTGACTATGTCTCCCAACGGGGTGCTTTAGATGGCGGCCCAAAAAAGGTCCTTGTTATTGGTGCATCTACTGGCTACGGCCTTGCCTCACGCATTACGGCAGCCTTTACTAGCAACGCAGATACCCTAGGCTTGTTCTTTGAAAAAGAAGGCACTGAAAAGAAACCAGGCACTGCCGGCTGGTACAACTCTGCAGCTTTCCATAAAGCCGCAGAAGCTAAGAGCTTGTACGCTAAAAGTATTAATGGCGACGCTTTTTCTGATGAGTTAAAACAAGTCACTATAGACACCATAAAAGCAGACTTAGGCCAAGTAGACTTAGTAGTTTATAGCCTAGCCTCACCTCGTCGCCAACACCCTAAAACGGGTGAAGTGCACATGTCTACCCTAAAGCCTATTGGTAAAGACGTGGTTCAGCAAGGGGTAGATACAGACAAATGTATCATTAAAGAATTTGCCATTGGTGCAGCCAACCAAGAAGAAATTGCTAATACCGTTGCTGTTATGGGCGGTGAAGACTGGCAGATGTGGATTAGCGCATTAAGCGATGCTGGTGTTTTAGCCACTGGCTGTAAAACTACCGCATTTACTTATGTAGGCGAAAAAGTAACCCGCGACATCTACTGGGACGGCACTATTGGCCAAGCCAAGAAAGACCTAGATCACAAGGTAATTGATATTCGCAAGCAAATGAATGCTATCGATGGTGACGCCCGCGTATCTGTACTTAAAGCAGTTGTTACTCAAGCCAGTGCCGCTATACCTGTAATGCCACTTTACTTAGGTTTGTTATTCAAGGTAATGAAAGCTGAAGGCACCCATGAAGGCTGCATTGAACAGATTGACTTATTGTTCCGCGAGAGCTTATACGGCAATAACCCTTACCAAGATGACGAAGGCCGTTTACGGGCTGATTACAAAGAGCTAAAACCTCACGTACAAGCGGAAGTTGAAGCGCTTT
>JAWUYU010000023.1:0-7264 GCA_034110645.1 Pseudomonadales bacterium | reverse complement strand
GCAAGACCAAGATGCATACGATGCAGAAGCAGCCATTCTAATTGGCAAGTTTAAGGAAAACTTCAAACGCTTTAGCGTTTCAGACGAAATCCTTAACGCTGGCCCACAGCAGAGCTAGCCTTATTTAGGTATGGCTCACTGCTAATCAAAGGCTCCATTCGGGGCCTTTTTTTTGCTTTAATAAAAGCCCACTAGCCCTCTTCACTTACCTATTAATTTAACTATTCACTTACTTATTCATTTAACTATGCACTTTAAAAAATGAGTTTTGACCCCACTATGGATGGCTATACTTTTAAAGTAAAAGGATTCTAAGTTCGTGATAAATCAACAAATCGCCACCGAGCTTGCGGTACACACTTGGCAAGTGGATGCTGCCATCAAACTGTTAGATGAAGGCTCAACGGTGCCTTTTATTGCCCGTTACCGTAAAGAAGTGACCGGTGTGCTGGATGATACCCAGCTGCGAACTCTAGAAGAGCGGCTAGGTTATTTGCGCGAACTCAATACCCGCAAAAAAACGATTTTAGATAGCATTGAAAAACAACAGAAGCTAACCCCAAAGTTGGCTAGCCTGATTTATGCTGCAGACAGCAAAACAAGGCTAGAAGACCTCTACCTGCCCTACAAAACCAAGCGTCGCACTAAGGCTAAAGTTGCTATAGAAGCAGGTTTACAGCCTTTGGCAGACACCTTGCTGCAAGACCCTAGCTTAGATCCAGAAAAGGCAGCCCAGGGCTATATTAATACCTTACAACAAATAGACAGCGCTAGCGACGCCCTAGAGGGTGCCAAACACATATTAATGGAACGCTTTAGCCTTGCAGCCGACTTGCTCGCAGAATTGCGTAACATGGGTTGGCAGGACGCCAAGTGGCAAACTAAGGTAATTGATGGCAAGCAACAGCAAGGTGCTAAATTCCAAGATTATTTTGAATTTGAAGAAGCGCTTAAGAAGATACCATCTCACCGGGCTTTAGCCATTTTAAGGGGCAAGAGCGAAGGTGTTCTGCAGGCCTCCATTGCATGGTCTGCGAATGACCACTTACCCTATGAGTCCAGAGTGGCCTCCTATTGGCGCATCAAAAATCATGGCCGAGCAGCAGATAAGTGGCTTAACGAAGTGGTACGTTCTACTTGGCGAGTAAAGCTAGCAGGGCAGTTAGAAACGGCCCTCATTGCCCGTGTTAGAGAAGCCTCGGATGACAAAGCCATAGGAGTGTTTGCTAACAACCTAAAAGATCTATTATTGGCAGCTCCAGCGGGTGACAAGGTGACCTTAGGGTTAGACCCAGGGTTGCGCACTGGCGTAAAGGCCGTGGTGGTAGACCCTACTGGAAAATTACTAAAAACTGAAACGATCTATCCCCATGTACCCCACAATAAATGGCAGGCGGCGTTAGACTTGGTGGTGCATTGGTGCCAAACTTATCAAGTTCAGTTGGTGGCTATTGGTAATGGCACCGGCTCACGGGAGACCGATAAGTTAGTTAAAGAAGCCCAAGCTAAGTTAGGCGCACAGGCTCCGCAACGTATTATTGTAAGTGAGGCAGGTGCTTCGGTTTATTCTGCATCGGCACTTGCGGCTGCAGAATTCCCAGATTTAGATGTGAGTTATCGTGGAGCAGTTTCTATTGCCCGCCGCCTACAAGACCCATTGGCAGAGCTAGTTAAGATAGAGCCTAAGGCCATTGGTGTAGGTCAATATCAGCACGATGTAAGCCAAGTGCAGTTAACCCGTAAATTAGACAACGTGGTGGAAGATTGCGTTAATAACGTGGGCGTAGATCTAAATACAGCCTCGGCTGCGTTATTGCAACGAGTGGCTGGCCTGAACAAAACCATGGCTGAAAATATTGTAATTTATCGAGATATTAACGGCGCTTTTAAAAATCGTAAGCAGCTACTTAAAGTAGCCCGTTTGGGAGGCAAGGCGTTTGAGCAAGCCGCTGGATTCTTACGTATACGTGGCGGTGATAACCCTTTAGACGCCACTTCTGTGCACCCTGAAGCCTACGGTTTAGTGAGTCAGCTTGCCGCACAGCTTAAGCTTAGTGTTGCAGGCCTTATGGGCAGTGATCAGCTTAAACACATTGGAGTGAAACAATTGCATGAACAGGGTTTTGGGGAGCACACATTACAAGACTTATTGAATGAGCTACAGAAACCTGGACGTGACCCAAGGCCAGAATTTCGGATGGCCAAGCTTGCTGATGGTGTAGAGAGTATTAAAGACCTCACCCTAGGGGCCATAATGGAAGGCACTGTGAGCAATGTCACTAATTTTGGTGCCTTTGTGGATCTTGGCGTGCATCAGGATGGTTTAGTGCATATTTCGGCTCTATCTGAACAGTATGTGAAAGATCCCCATGACATTGTGAAGGCTGGGGACATTGTTAAAGTAAAGGTAATGCAGATAGATGTACCCCGTAAGCGTATTGGCTTAACCATGCGTTTAGGTGATGAATTACCAGGGCAAGAGGGCACCCCGAGTCAGCGTCAGTTAGCCCCTGGAAAGTAAAACCCACACAGAATTTGAATCGAAACTAGACTACACTTCGTATCTGTTTAGTTATAGACAACTTAAGACAACTTGGAACTACAGATGTCCACATATTTACAGCAACGTTTACAGCAAGTGAAAAGCTCTCCCGTAGCGCAGACTTTATCTAGCCTACAGTGTGGTATAGAAAAAGAAGGTTTGCGGGTGGGCTTGAGCGGCCGTGTAAGCCATACAAATCATCCAAAATCCTTAGGTTCTAGCCTCACCCATGGCAGCATTACCACAGACTATTCAGAAGCGCTTTTGGAATATATCACACCGGTATTCCAAAGCCCTGTTGCCGCCCTTGATTACATGCAGGAGTTACATAGTTTTAGTGCTAGCCAGTTACAAAATATAGGCGAATATGTTTGGCCTGCAAGCATGCCCTGTTACCTTGATGGCGAAGATGACATACGTATCGCTGATTTTGGTAGCTCAAATACAGGCAAGCTCAAACATACATACCGTGTAGGTCTGGCGTGGCGTTACGGTAAAATTATGCAGTCTATCGCCGGCTTACACTTTAACTTTTCACCACAAGATGATTTTTGGCCAGCGTATCAACAATTGTTGGGTGATGAGCAATCTTTATGTGATTTCCGCTCCAGCCAATATTTTGGTTTAATCCGTAACTTTAGACGCCATTCGTGGGTGTTGTTATACCTTTTTGGTGCGTCACCTGCCCTAGATGCGAGCTTTGTTAAAGGGCGCGCTATTGACTTAGAACAAGGCCCTGGCGGTTGCTTAGTAGGTGCTTATGCCACTTCATTACGTATGAGTGACTTAGGATACAACAACAAAGTTCAGTCGGTATTGAGCCTGTGTTTTAATGACCTAGACAACTATGCCAAGTCTTTAGAGCATGCTATTTCTACGCCTTTGACTCAGTATGAGAATCTAGGGGTAAAGGTAGACGGAGTGTATCGCCAGCTTAATGCAAACCTGTTGCAAATAGAGAACGAATACTACAGTGATATCCGCCCGAAGCGCGTCGCTCGCCCTGGTCAAAAACCGGTGCATGCTCTTAAAGAAGCTGGTGTAGAGTACGTAGAAGTTCGCAATATAGACCTTAATCCATTCTTGCCTTTAGGTATCGATGCACCACAAAGCCAGTTTATTAATGCCTTCTTAACATGGTGTTTGTTTGCTAAAAGCCCAGCCATTACCGACCAAGAATGTGAGCTGATTGGCACCAACCAGTCTATTGTTGTACGCCAAGGCCGTAAGCCAGGCCTGATGATTCAAACCTGTAGTGGGGAGCAGAGTTTACAGAGCCTAGGCTTGGATATTATTGAAAATTTGCGTCTAGTAGCCGATGTAATGCCCGATAAAGGCGACGTATTGGCCGCCATAGATGTCATGGAAGCACGTATCAATGATTCGTCCTTAACGCCATCTGCCCAAGTACTGGACGCTATGGAAGAGGGCAACTTGTCACATCAAGAGTTATCTTTTGAACTGGCTCAAAAGCATCAAGCTTACCACTTGCAACAAAACCTGTGTTTACAGCGTCGGAAAGAGCTAAGTGAGGAAGTGAGCGAGTCTCTCGATAACCAAGAACGCATAGAAGCTGAGCAAACTGAGAGCTTTGATGATTTTCTGGCGGCGTACCTAGCGCAGTAGAGTGTGGCCACTAACACATTGCGTGCTAGTGGCTTAGTTGCTTGAGTTGATCAGCTACTTAGTTGCTTAAGAAAATAACACTGCTGCCGATCACTACTAATGCGGCACCTAACCATGCTCCACGACTAGGTCGTTGGCCAGTAATAAACCAGATTACCGGTAATATAAGTACAGGTGTGATGGCAGATAAAGTCATCACAATGCCCACTTCACCAGCACCTAACGCATAAACCACTAAGGTCATTCCCAAAACTAGCCCTAAGGTTGCACTAGACATTGTGCGCCATATAAAAGCAGGTGTGGGTGCGGCATTGGCTTTTGCCCATGCAAAAGGCATGGCCCTTACCAGCAATAACACTAAGGCAGCAAAACCTACCCTAATTGCCGATGCTGCAATAGGGTCTGCGCCGGCCAATAGCACAGGCTTTGCAAGCACTGCTCCGGCTGCTTGGCCGAAGGCTGCTATTAAGCCAAGTGCAATTCCTAGGCCTAGGTGGCCACTCACTTGTTCTAAACGATGCTGGCCACTTGCCTTGCGACCCCACCAGACAGCGTTCACTACGCCCACTAAAATCAATCCACAGCCAATTAATAAATTAGCACTAAGCGTTTCGCCCAGCCAAATAAACCCCATACCCGCAGCCATAGGTGCGCTGGTGGCAAAGAGTACCGAATTACGTCTGGGACCAATACGCTTCAATGCTTGCATTAATGCGGTATCACCAATCACAATGCCCACTAAGCTAGAGCCGATGAGAGGTATCATGGCGCTGTTCGGTACGCTAGGCCACAAGCCCATTACACTGGTAATAGCAATAAGCACTGTGGCAGCAAACACTACTCTATAGCGGTTGAACGCAACAGCACCAAAATGGTGAACTCCAGGGGCTGCTAAAATAGCTGTGAAAGTCCAGCAGAGTGCAGCGGCTAATGCGGCTAACTCAGCGAGAGGTAGGTCGTTCATATTATTCCTTTAAACTGGACAAGTGCGACACAATAGCAGTTTTGGGCTAGAAATCCATCAAATTTGTATACCCATAAAGGTGCCCTTTTAGTGCTGGCTTCATCTACGCTAGTTGGCTGGCCCAGAAGCAAAAATTAAGGCTATAATGCGACACATAATAACCACTTAAAACTATTAACCGAGACACTTATGTATTGCCCTTTTTGCAGTAATCCAGAAACTAAAGTTATCGATTCGCGGTTAGTAGGTGAGGGGGAGCAAGTTCGCCGTAGGCGAGAGTGTGTTACCTGTAATGAGCGCTTTACCACCTTTGAAGTGGCTGAGCTATTGATGCCTAGAGTGGTGAAGCAAGACGGTACACGACAGCCTTTTGATGAAGAAAAACTACGTGCTGGAATCTTGAGATCTCTTGAAAAGCGCCCAGTAAGCATAGAGGCTATTGAAGCAAGTCTTAACCGCATTAAGTACTCTCTTCGTGCCAGTGGTGAGCGAGAGGTGGGTACGCAGCTGGTGGGTGAAGCCGTAATGGAACAATTGCGTCAATTAGACGAGGTAGCTTACGTACGTTTTGCCTCGGTATACCGTAGTTTTAAAGACCTTAATGAGTTTCGCGCAGAGATTGAGCGCTTAGAGCAAGAGCAACAAGATACCTAATGGCTAACCAAACAACCCATGAGCAATACATGGCACTGGCCTTAGAGCAAGCCAGCTATGGCCAGTTAATAGCTAGGCCTAACCCAGCTGTTGGGTGTGTATTAGTGAAAGACAACAAAGTGGTAGGTGCAGGTTATACCCAAGAAGCCGGTGGCCCCCATGCTGAAGTGATGGCGATACGAGCCGCTGGTGACATGGCTGGCGGCACCACAGCTTATGTCACTTTGGAGCCCTGTAGTCATTATGGGCGTACGCCTCCTTGCAGTTTAGGTCTGATAGCAGCGGGAGTGAGCCGATTGGTATATGGTTGCCAAGACCCTAACCCTCAAGTAGCTGGGCAAGGTTTGGCTCAGTTGCGAGCCGCAAATATAGAGGTAATTGGCCCCGTGATGCGCACAGAGTGTGAGGCGTCTAACCGAGGTTTTTTACAGCGCATGGCTACAAATAAGCCCTATGTTATCAATAAGATGGCGATGAGTTTGGATGGCCGAACGGCGATGGAGTCGGGAGAAAGTCAATGGATTACAGGGCCAGAAGCTCGGGCCCAAGTGCACCTATTGCGGGCCCAAAGCTGCGCTGTTATTACCGGTATAGGCTCTGTGTTACGAGACGACCCTAGTATGAATGTACGCCCCGACGAACTTGCGTTAGCTGGCGTACCTCCCGCTACCGTTAAGCGCATAAAACAACCGCTGCGAGTAGTGCTAGATAGCCAATTACGTATGCCAGCTACAGCTAAACTGTTGCAGCACCATGGTTCAGTATTAATAATAACTTGTGAAAGTGACCCACAAAAGCATCAACAGTTGATCGGAGCGGGTGCCGAGGTGGTGTTTTGTGCCGCGGATGAAAACGGCAAGGTGGACTTAGCCTCAGTGCTAAGGCTATTAGGTGAGCGCCAGTGTAATCAGGTAATGGTTGAAGCAGGTGCGGGTTTAAGTGGCGCTTTCTTGCAGGCAGGCCTTACCGATGATTTGGTGGTGTTTATGGCCCCTAAGCTACTTGGCAATAAGGCCAAAGCCTTATTTAATCTGCCGTTTGATGTCATGGCGCAGGCCTATGAGCTGGATATTAAAGAGATCTCACAAGTGGGCTGCGATTGGCGCATTGACGCTACCCCAAAAGGCGCTGATAACTAGCCACTGCTCACGAAATCTGGCACAATAGCCCGCTAATTTACCTACTCATCGCTCTGTTGTGTAGGTCTTGTATTTAAGTATGGGTTATCACATGCACATGGACACCACAATCGAACTGATTGAAGATCTACGCCAAGGTAAAATGATCATCCTTATGGATGATGAAGATCGTGAAAATGAAGGTGATCTTGTTATGGCCGCTGAGCAAGTTAGGCCTGAAGACATTAACTTTATGGCTAAGCATGCCCGCGGCCTTATCTGCCTTACGTTATCTCGAGAGCACTGCGAAAAGCTTGATTTGCCGTTAATGGTTAAAAGTAATGGCACTGCTTACGAAAC
>JAWUYU010000022.1:0-15344 GCA_034110645.1 Pseudomonadales bacterium | reverse complement strand
CATGCGTGTAAACTCTTTATTCAGTTCGTACTGCTTAGAGGTTACGTAACCTTCCATTGCGCCCACCCGGCTTAGCGCATTATCAATTCGTTCGCTGGCCTTGCGAAGGCGTGCGCTAGTGCTAGCACTATATTTAAACATGGTTTTAGCTGCGTATTCATGGCGTTCTTCGTCGTATTCCATGTCTGGTGTTTGGTGTCTTGGGCGCTTAGCTATGACGAATGTGGCAAATATATACAGAATAATGGATAGGCCGCCAATGATAAAAAAGCTGCCAACAAACAGTAGGCGAATTATCCAAGGTTCTACGTTGAGTTGTTCTGCTATACCACCGCAAACACCAGATAACTTTTTGTTAGTTCGGCTACGGTAAAGGTTTTTGTCCCAGCCCTGCTTTCGGCGCAGCTTGAAATTTTCCTGCTTTAGGCGAGATTTATTGTTCGATGTCATGACGGGCTCCTAGTGTTTTTATGAGAGTTTTGATGATGGTCTTTACTGCGCCAGCTGCCATGATCGGCGTCTAGGATTTGTTCTAGGGTGTCAATACGATTTGTGAGCTTATCAATATTGGAGAGCAGGTCATCCAACTGTTCCCGGTCACCTTGTACTAGCCCAGATTGGGCTTTACCTGCGCTTCGGTAGTGTAGAGTGATCCAAATAGGCATCACGATGACAATAAATAGGATGGTGGGTACAAATAAAAAGTCCAGCATGGTTGCTCCTTAGGCCACTAGTCTGCTCGCGTACATGAGCTTGTTTAGGCTTGGTTAGTATTAGCCAAACTAGCCGCTTGACGTTTGGCCTTTAGTTTAACTAAAGCGTCGCTAATGCGCTCGTCTTCTTGCAGAGCATCAATTTGTGAAGCTAAATCACTCTCCTGGCCTAAGTCCATAGACTCTAGCTGGCCTTCTAAGTTGTCCATACGGCGCTCATACAGTTCAAACTTGGAAAATGCTTTGTCTAGCGCGCTGCGCTGAGTTTGCTGCTTTACGCGCATACGCTCGTGCACTGTCTTTTCTCGCACCATTAACGTTTTTTGCTTAGCTTTGGCATCGTTTAACTTGGCTTGGAGTTGGCTTACTTCTTCGCTTAAGTGTGCGAGGTGTTCGTCAGCAGCGTCTAGCTCTGCACTCATGTGTAAGGCTTCTTCAGACAGGTTTGCTTGTTCTTGAAGTGCGGCGCGAGCTAAATCTTCACGGTCTTTTTCTAAGGCTAGTGCGGCCTTGTCTTCCCATTCTTGGGCGTGGGCCTGAAGTTGTTCAAACTTGCGTAGTGCAGTTTTTTTGTCTGCAATAATGCGCGCCGAAGAGCTGCGAACTTCAACTAAGGTCTCTTCCATCTCTTGAATGATGAGGCGGATCATTTTCTTAGGGTCTTCTGCGCGATCTAACAAAGCGCTTAGGTTAGAGTTAATGATGTCGGTCATGCGGGAAAAAATACCCATAATGTTACTCCTTGTTTAAATGTTGCCTAGGTTGGATCTGAGATTGGTCGTAGGGTGCTAGCTTTGTTGGATTTCATGGGTTTAGTGTGTCTGGCGTTAGTTGTGTTTGTGTAGTCTATTTACTATTACAAGTATTGTGCCAGCATCATTAACTGTTTGTTTTATAGGGCATTATCGTAAAATAGGGTATTTTATTATTGACTAATCTGGCCAAATAAACTAAATTATGGCTAATATAGATAACAAATTTGACTAATTATGAAAGAGCAAGCCGTTATTGGCACATCGCTGGCTTTAACTGAAGTATTGGAGCAAGTCTCAGCATTGGCAGAGATCGACCGACCTGTGCTGGTTTTGGGTGAGCGTGGTACAGGCAAGGAGCTTATTGCTCAGCGTTTGCATTTTTTGTCCCCTCGGTGGCAAAGAGACTTGGTAAAGGTTAATTGCGCAGCCCTTAATGACAATCTTTTGGAAAGTGAGTTATTTGGCCATCAAGTGGGTGCATTTACGGGAGCAACAAAAAACCATAAAGGCCGTTTTGAGCGAGCTGATGGTGGCACGCTTATGCTTGATGAACTGGGCACGATGTCTTTACGCCTACAAGAAAAGTTGTTACGGGTGTTGGAGTATGGAGAATTTGAGCCCCTAGGCAGCCATGAAACCAAGCAGGTAGACGTGCGAGTTATCGGAGCAACCAGTGCAGACTTGCAAGCAATGGCTGCAGCAGGAACATTTAGGTATGACCTGTTAGATCGGTTAGCGTTTGATGTGGTGCATTTACCGCCCTTAAGGCTGCGTAAAGATGATATTTTGGAGCTAGCTCAACATTTTGCCCAACGCATGGGCCACGAGCTGGGTTGGGAACTGTTTTCAGGGTTTTCTTTGCATGCCAGGCAGCAGCTAGTTAATCACCCATGGTATGGTAATGTACGTGAATTACGAAACGTTGTTGAGCGTTCTCTCTATCGCTGGGGACAAGCCAGCGAACCTGTGCCAAACGTTTATTTGGATGTATTCACAAAGCCGTGGAGCATATCACCAGAGCATGAAACAGAGCATAAATCAGATTATCTTTTAAAGCACAGCCCAGTGCAGGGTTCCCAACAAGCCGATTTAGGCGACTTTAGGCAACAAGTGGAGCGCTATGAGTTTGGTCTTTTACAAAAGGCACTAGCGCAACATCAGCACCACCAAAGCCACACTGCCCACGCTTTAGGCTTATCCTATCACCAGTTTAGGGGGCTGCTTAAGAAACATAAGTTAGCCAAGAGCCAAGGACATGAGCACGGCCATGAACATGATTAAGGTACAGACTAAAAGGCCCAAATACCTGCCGCACATGCAGCAAAAAGATACAATTTCTATGGGTATGGAACCCTTGGATAGACGTAATTGGATTGAACCCGATGAGCTCTACCCACAGTTTTTGGAACATAAGCTGGCGTTAAAGGCGTTACAACAGCAGCATATATTTGACGCTTTGCCGAGTTCCATTGAGGCTCAACAAGAACTGGCTTTTGAGTTAAAGCGGCACTTGTTAGACCAACATAGTCATTTATATTGCGCTGTTGCAGATGGCTTGAGCTATTTACCTAATGGCATTGATCTAGCCCAGACCCAGGCCAATAGTAACCCGCTATGGCAGGCATCATTATGGGTGGCCGATGATTTACTGATTATGCAGAAGCTGGACGACGAATATTGCCTTACGGCTGCTAGTTTATGTAGCCCTAGTCACTGGCATTTGGCAGAAAAAATAGGCCAACCTATGGCAAGAATTCATGACCCTGTGCCTACTATTCATCAAAAATTGACGCCAAAAATAGATCGTTTTTTTGATTACCTCACCGTAGAAAACCCGGTTCAGCGATTTAATTGGTCACTTCAGGCAAATTCACAATTGGCACAGATTCCAGGAGATAAGGTGATTCATGCAGTCAGTACCCCCTTATACTACCGTTGTGAACGGCAAACTTTAACACGGCTACCACAAACTAATGCGATTGCTTTTACCATAAGGGTTTATGTTTATCCTATGATGAGCTTAACTCAGGTGCCTAATGCATTAACCCAGTTAAAATCTGCCATAAACGCTATGCCTAAAACTGTGGCAAAGTATAAAGAAATTATCTATTTTGCCCCTGCATTGCTGAAGTATTTTAGTGGTTTGAGCTCATTAGAAGGCTAATGCCAAAGTAGGTAAATAGGCCTCCGGCAAAGGTGTTGGCCCAGCGTGTTAGCTTAGTCTGTGCCTTTAACTTTGCCCCAACATTGGCGCTAAACCAAGCCACTATTAAACACCATATTAAGCCATTGAAGCTAAATATAAACCCCAAAAATAAAAATGACAGGCTTACATTGCTAGCAGTGCCGAAATACCAAAAGCAGCAGCCAGTATGTGCACTAGTGTGCCAGCGCCAACTCCCAAGGCGGCTACTGAACCGGCTCGAAAGCCCTGACTGGCACTTCGGCTGGCAATAAATACAAAATCTTGGCCTGGCATTAAGTTGAGAGCGATGCCTGCACTAATGAATAACCAAAGGTCCTGTGTTCCAAACATAGGTGTGTACTTCCGTTAAAATAATTGAAGCGCTAAACCTGTATTCTTTATTAAGTCTCAGCATTAGGCACATATTACATTCTATAAAACTTTTCTAACAGCCTTGCAATCAAGGCTAGGTTTGGTCTATATTGCGCTCACTATGACTTGTCGGGGTGCCCAGTTAATTTCTAATTAACGTGTTGGGCTGAGATCACTAACGTGAATCCCGTTGTACCTGATCTGGATAATACCAGCGTAGGGAACAAGGAAACGCATCCCCGTAAGCTAGCCTTACGCCGCTCCCTCCTCCTAATAGTGCCGATATATCATTGGCCGTCATAGAAATTAACTAGTTAATTTTTAGGAGTAATTATGTCTAAATATACGGCTTATCTTGCCGCCGCCAGTCTCAGCTTATCCATTGCCGCCACGCCAGTTTTAGCGGCAGATACAGCCAAAAAAGAACTCACTATATATACCTACGACTCGTTCGTGTCAGACTGGGGAATGGGGCCACTCATTAAGCCTACCTTTGAAGAACAATGTGGTTGTACCTTAAACCTAGTTGGCATGGACGACGCTGTTGCCATGTTACAACGTTTAAAGTTAGAAGGCGCATCTACCAAGGCTGACATAGTTCTAGGGTTAGACTTAAATCTAGTAGATGACGCGAAAAATAGTGGCCTGTTTGCTACTCACTCAGTGGATACCAGCACCTTAGAAATGCCCATTGATTGGCAAGATGATACCTTTGTACCTTTTGATTATGGCTACTTTGCATTTGTTTATAACACCGAACTGATGCCTAACCCGCCTAAGAGTTTAGATGAATTAGTGAACGCCGGGCCTGAATTAAAAATCATCATTCAAGACCCGCGCTCTAGTACTCCAGGTCTAGGTTTATTATTGTGGGTGAAGGCTGTTTATGGCGACAAGGCGGATGAAGCTTGGGCGCAATTGTCTGACAATATCTTAACCACCACCAAAGGCTGGAGCGAAGCGTATTTTAGTTTATTCTTAGCTGGCGAAGCCCCTATGGTATTAAGCTACAGCACTTCTCCTGCTTACCACATGGCCGTAGAAGGCACTGACCAGTATCAGGCAGCACCTTTTGAAGAAGGACATTATCTACAAGTGGAAGTGGCAGCTAAGCTAAAGACGTCTAACAATTCAGAACTAGCCGATGAGTTTTTAACCTTTATGGTGAGTGAGGGCTTCCAAAAGCACCTTCCACTAAGCAACGTTATGTACCCTGTAAACACGCCAGAAGACATGCCAGAAGCTTACGGTAAACTCATTAAACCTACGCAGGTATTGCAGCTAGATACAGCAGTCATTAATCAAAACCGCAAGCAATGGGTTAGCGATTGGCTTAATGTGATGACTCAGTAAGGTCTTAGTTTTTAGAGTAGGCCCAGTACCTCTTGATTTTGAGTAGATGGTTGGTTATTTTAGATTTTTACAAGTTAGAAAAATCATAAATGCAAACAACGTTTGACTATGTCATATCGGGTGCTGGGTCAGCAGGATGCGTGTTGGCGCGCCGCTTGTCTGATGCGGGTCACAAAGTGTTGTTGCTTGAGATAGGGCCATCAGACAAATCTTGGATTATTCGAATGCCTGCAGGCTTAAGGTCTGCATTCAGACCCACTTCTAAGTATAACTGGTGGTACTACACGCAGGCCCAGAAGCACCTTAACAACCGCAACATTCAACAGCCTCGTGGCAGGGTACTGGGGGGATCATCCTCCATCAATGGCATGACTTGGCTACGTGGTCATCCGCTTGATTATGATCGGTGGCAAAACGAAGGTGCAGCTGGCTGGGATTGGGCAAGCTGCCTGCCTTATTTTAAGAAGAGTGAAAATAGTCAAGCTACTAGTGAATATAGAGGCAAGTCTGGCCTAATGTACTCTCAGGTTCAGAAAAATTTGAGCCCACTGAATGCTGCTTTTCTTGCCGCAGGGCAAGAAGCAGGTTTTCCTCTTACCGAAGATGTAAACGGTTTTCAGCAAGAAGGTGTATCTCGTTTTGAAATGAGCGTTAATAGCGGTATCCGTAATAGCACGGCATTTGGTTATCTTCATAGCCAAAAGAAAAATACCAACCTAACCGTGTGGACGGGCTGCCAAGTGTTGAAAATAAACTTGGATAGAGCCCGCGCCACAGGCTTCAAAGTAAGCTACAAAGGTAAGGTTTTTGATGTGCTTGCAGAGCGGGAGTTGCTGCTTTGCAACGGTGTATTTGGCTCTGCTCAATTACTAATGCTGTCTGGCATTGGCCCAGCTAAACATCTTGCCGAACACGGCATCGATTGTGAGGTGGACCTGCCTGGTGTAGGTGAAAACCTCCACGATCACCTAGAGTGTCATATCCAAATTGAAACCAAACAACCGCTTTCATTAAATCGCGAATTACAACCGCAGCGTATGTTATGGGCGGGGATGCAGTGGTTTGGTTTTAAGAAGGGTGTGGCATCTGTTAATCAATGTCATGTGGGTGCATTCCTTAATAGCTCCCCCAATACCGCTCATCCAGATGTGCAGTTTCATTTTTTCCCAGTATTTTTTGATAAGAACTGGATCCCAGTATCTACCACCTATGGGTATAGAATCGGTGTTGGCCCTATGCGGCCCACCAGCCGTGGCAATGTACGTTTGCGCAGTGCTAATATCAACGCCCCATTACTAATTGATCCCAACTATATGGCTACCAGTGAAGACTGGCGGGTAATGCGTGAAGCTATGCGTTTAGGCTTAGAAGTAGCGCAACAACCTGCTTTTAAAAAGTATCAATACCGTGAGGATACGCCAGGGGTTCATATACGCAACGGTAAGGCAATGGATGACTTTATCCGCGACGATGCTGCCAGTGCATACCATCCCTGTGGCACCTGTAAAATGGGTAATGAAAATGACCCTATGGCAGTGGTGGACAGTAACTTACGAGTACTAGGGGTAGAAAAATTGCGAGTAATTGATGCGTCAGTAATTCCTTCAATACCCAGTGCTAATATTAACGCAGCCACTATTATGATTGCAGAAAAAGCCAGTGATATGGTGCTAG
The DNA here is from genome assembly GCA_034110645.1 of Pseudomonadales bacterium. GTDB lineage: Bacteria > Pseudomonadota > Gammaproteobacteria > Pseudomonadales > Balneatricaceae > Njordibacter. The sequence goes on along the minus strand of JAWUYU010000022.1, from coordinate 8,292 downwards.
GGAATGACTTGCTGAAACCTGAAATACTGCCATTTTATTCCCACCTTAGACCTGCGTTTAAAATTGTTGGAGAAGATTAATGCCACCTCAAAGCTTAGCCCATGTGTATGGTGAAACAGTGCCTATTACTGAAGCTAAAATTTCCATATTAGATTGGGGCTTTTTACATTCTGACGCCACTTACGATGTGGCTCATGTATGGGAGGGTAGCTTTTTTCGCTTGGACGATCACTTAGACCGTTATTATGCTGGCATGGAAAAGCTGCGCATGTCGATACCCTATAGCAAAGCAAAACTCACACAATTATTGTTACAACTGGTGGCACAAAGTGGGTTACGTAATGCTTATGTAGAAATGATCACCACCCGTGGCCAGCCCCAACCAGGCTCACGAGACCCTAGATTATGTACTAATCAATTTTTTGCCTTTGCAGTGCCTTTTGTTTGGATAGCTCAGCCAGACCAAGGCTTACATTTAGCCATTAGCCAGCAACAGAGAATCCCTACAGCATCAGTGGACCCCACCATTAAAAACTACCACTGGTTAGATTTAGTAATGGGGCAGTTTGAAGCTTATGATCGGGGCGCCCAAACCGCCGCTGTGGTGAATGCCGATGGCAATATAAAAGAGGGGCCAGGGTTTAATATTTTTGTAATTAAAAATAACCACTTGTTCACACCAGTAGAGGGTGTGTTGCAGGGTGTTACTCGACAAGCTACCCTGCAGTTGGCGCAACATTTTGGTATACAAGTGACCTGCGGTGAAGTGAGTGCAGAGGCTTTTCGTAATGCCGACGAAGCGTTTGCCACCAGCACTGCAGGAGGCATTATGGCCATCACTCAGGTGGATGATAATGTACTAGGCTCTGGTGCCATCGGCCCCCTAACCCAGCAATTACAAGATGCCTACTGGGCTATGCACAAGCAGCCCAAGTATGCCCTTGAAGTACCTTATTACAGACCATCGGACTAACCAGCTATGGGTTTATATTGCTCTCAATTTCATCACCCATCACACTTAGAGTTTCACCATGTCTTTTATCGCAAGTAAATTTTCATCTCTCAAAAACACATCGGGGGGGCAGCGCCTAGCCGATTTAATGCCAGGTTTGATTCTTTGTTTGGTGGTTGCTATGTCTGCCAAATTTGTATCGGAACATTATGGTGGCCCGGTCATTCTTTATGCCTTACTAATGGGTATAGCGTTAAATTACCTGTCTATGGAAGGCAACTGTGTAGCCGGTATTCAGTTCTGTGCTAAGTCTATTTTGAGGTTTGGCATAGCCCTACTAGGAGCTCGCATTACTGTTGAACAGTTGATGAGTTTGGGTATTACGCCCATCGTCATCGTTTTGGTGGCGGTGCCTGCTACTATCTTGTTCGGATTCTTTGCAGGGCGCTGGCTCAAGTTAGGGCGATCTCAGAGTATATTGAGTGCCTCATCGGTAGGCATTTGTGGCGCTTCTGCTGCCTTGGCAGTGGCGGCGGTACTTCCGCATAACAAGGATGCCGAGAAGAACCTCATCTTTACCGTGATCTGTGTTACGGCGCTGAGCACGGTGGCGATGATCCTTTACCCGCTCATCGTCACTGAGTTCAACATGAGCCCTGCTGCTAGTGGGGTGTTTTTGGGGGCTACTATCCATGATGTTGCTCAGGTAGTTGGTGCAGGCTACATGATGTCGGACGAGATCGGCGATACCGCTACGTTTACCAAATTGTTAAGGGTATCTATGCTGGTACCCGTGGTGTTGATTATCTCTTTGTTCGCAGCCCGCTGGGGAAAGACCGAAGTGGGTGCCAAGCCTAGAGGCTTCCCGCTCCCAGGTTTTCTAGTTGCCTTTATTCTGATCGTTGCTCTGAACAGCGGTGGTTTTATTGTGCCCGAAGTCGCCATCTTTATGGTGGAGACTTCTCGCTGGTGTTTGATTGTAGCGATGGTGGGATTGGGGATGAAGTCATCCTTTAAAGAGTTGGCAGCTATGGGCTGGCGCCCATTGGTACTAATGATTGCAGAAACTGTATTTTTGGCAGTTTTGGTGCTGATATTTTTGCAATTTTAAGGTTTCGTTTTCTGTAAGCAGATCTATTTGATCAAGGATATAAAGGTCAGAATCGGATCAGTTTTCACATTGTCATGGCATATCATGCTTATATACAAGAAAATTTCAATATTGTGTTGGGGTTAAGAATGGCCCCATATCATGATCAATCTCGGTAAGAGCTGCCCTTTTGATCAAGGTGTCCTTTGAGCTGCTCGAAATGGGCGAAGGCTGCACCGCGGAAATCATCCCAGCTCTGAGCCGTCTCTAAAGCTAGCTCATGGGGCAGTACATTGAGTTCTTGCCCAGTAGAATATGCCAAAACCATAGTTTTGCAGGCTTTTTCCAGGTAATACAGATCTTCAAATGCTTCAGCCACAGTTTCGCCTACCACGGTGATGCCGTGATTACCCATCATCAGGGCTTTTTTACTGGCGAAGGTGTCTAGAATACGCTTACCTTCCTTGTCGCTAGTAGCTATGCCGCCGAAGTTTGTGTCGTAGGCAATGCGCTCATAGAAGCGCGCGGTATTGTTATCTATAGGCAGTATGCGCGGGTCTTTCAGGGTTGAAAGCACGGTGGCATAAGTAGAATGCACATGCAGTATAACTTTAGCTTCCGGTAACGCTTGGTGAACATTGCCATGAATGCTCCAGGCTGAAGTGTCTGGCGCATCATCGGTGTCCATGACACTGTCGTCGTCGCTATTGAGAAACTGTAGATTGCTCGCAGTGACATTGGCAAAGTGCATCCAGCGCCGGTTCATAAGGAACTGCTTTCCGTCCGAAGACGCAGCAGCACTTAAATGATTGGCCACCGACTCATGCATATCCATTTCATGAATCAACCGAAAGGCTGCGGCTAGGTCTATCCGAAGTTGTGTTTCTGATGTCATTGCAGCTCTCCTTAACTGGCTTCTGCCAATATGGGTTTGTCTCGCTTTTCCCATGCAGGTGGGCAGACTACTAAAGGGTGTTGGGCACGTAGTACCCGGTAAGTACTGCGCAATTCGCCGCGATCCACATAGCAACCTCGTAGGTGCCTGGCACCACTACCTTCTAGATAGGAAGCGCGGCCATGGGCAATGCGGTGATTATCAAATACGATGCACTCTCCCGCGTTCAGGCGGAAAGTCATCAGATAGGTAGGGTCTTGTAGCATGTGACCAAACTTACGAAAAGCGGGGTAAAACAGATCCATCTCACGCTGAGGGAAATCAAAGACATCGGCCAGATGCTGGCTAAAATTGATGCCGCTTACTTCACCATTATTGGGATCTAACTCAATAATGGGCTGCTTGGCGCGTACGTCTTGATGCTTGGTGGTATAGCGGAAAGGCACTTCGTATTCGGTGAGAATTTTGAAGTACTCTGGATGTTTTTCTTTCAAGGCATTGGCTACGGCATTGGCATCAACAAAGAGGCTTTGGCCACCCTCTGCATCATTAGTGCGGCAGTGTAGGAACTGAATGCCTGGGGCAAGCTCTTCTGCGGGTAAGTCTGTATGTAGCTCTAACGCTTTGCTGGTATAGGCTAGGTTTTCAGGGTTGGCTTTAGAGAACACATCGAAGGCGTAACCAGAAAAGGAAGGGCGTACTACTCCAAACTTTTCACACAAAGTCTTTAGAGCCTCTTCCGAATTGGGCATGTCCTGTATTAGGGCGATGCCGTCATCTAATATGGCTTCGGCCCAGTCGGCAACACAAGAGGGAGCAGACATCACATCTGTATAGCTAAAGCGCGCCATTTTCTGATAGTGATCGCCATGCCAAGATTTACGAGAACGAATCGCTAGGTCACCGTGATTTTCACCTTTGTGCCAGCGGTTTAGCCACTGAGTAGGGTACCGACTTTGATGGCCGCCGCACCAAACTATTTCCAAAAAGTCGCCATTTAATTGGGCGCTAGCAGGGGATAAATCATCGGCTTCTTCGAGTATGTCAAAGGTGCGCTCTTGAGTGCTACTTTCCCAAGATGTTTCGCAGTTATCCCGCAGCCAGAAGTAATTAAAGTAAGCAACCTCACCTTGTAAAGACAGCTCTAGACCTTTATCCAGTAATACAATATCAAGCACGGGGGTGTTCTCATTCTTTATAATATTATGGTGATTATATAAAAAGATAAAGCAGTGGTCAATTACGTTTCAACACCTTACGTTAAAATTATAAAGGTTTATTTTTAACAGCAGCACCATGTACCTCGTGCTGGCATATTCAGCAGATCCCTCTGCTCTAGAACCTCAAATTGCCAGAGCTGACTATGTTTCTATAAAGCTGGTATCATCGCTCATGCCAAAAATTGTTAACCATGAAAAAAGACGCACCACAATTGCACAAGCTGCAGTGGTGGTTATTACAGAACAGGGTTTGGAATCTACCAAACTTTTGGATATTGCAGGCCTGGCCGGGATGACTACCGGAGCCATTACCCATTACTTCACTGATAAGGATGCAGTGTTGATGGCGGCCCTAGAAATGGCCTACGACATGCTGTTTGCCAATATGGAGCAAGTTTCCTCATCTGAAGATCACACTTTTTACGACCTCTTAGTGCAAGCGCTGCCTATCACGCAGGAGAGTCGAACGGCGATGACTGTGTGGATGGCATTTTATAGCCGCTCGCTGGTAGAGCCTGAAGTCTCGCGCCATCAGATAGAGACTCATGCCCGCTGGCAAAGCAAAGTGAAGATTGAGTTGGTACGCCATTGCGCACGTGTTGGTATGCCGGTGCCAGAAGATGTTGATGACGTATGCGAAGGAATTACTGCCCAAGTGAACGGGCTCATTATTCGCAGTTTGACGGAGGAGGGCGATTGGCCTGAAGCACGTCAACGTAAATTGTTGAAAACCTACTTAGCGCTTATTGGATTCTAATTGGGTGATGATCGGCCTTTGTAAAGGCCCCTCAGTGCAGCCTACAAACTCTTAGCTTTTTGAATTAGCTCGTTTATATTGGGGTGTGCACTAATAGTTACCCCTTTTCTGCCCTCAAGCCCCCCTCGTAGTTCATCTTCAGACAACGCCTCAATGGTGGCATCTGTCATGTTGAGGAAATTTAACTTTCGCTTAATAGCAGGGTTCGTGGGGCCAAATAAAGTATGTGTTTTAAACCCAAAATCGGCCGCATATTTTTCCATAAAATGACATAGAAATGTATTTATACTTATCCTCACACGTGGGTCATTAGTCATATATTCTTCAGACTCATCCAGCGCCTCTACCATTAATTTTATCCAGCGCTCTGCCCCTTTTTCATTCATCAGCTCAAAGGCATTATGCTGGTGGTGAAAGTGCAGTCTAAATTCAGCACCGTGATACTTTAAGCCACCCCCCATTACATCTAACCACATGGAAGACTGGGTGTTCACATGGTGAGTGATATCGCCAATACGAGAAAAAATAGAACTAAACCACGTTTCGTCTTGATAAACTTTGGTATAAAAAGTGCGCACTATTTTAACAATGTTATTTTGTCCTAAAACAGAATAGAGCTGCCAAAATTGAATAGGCTTAAATAGGTTATTAGAAGCCGATAGCGACACAATTTCTGCCATTCTGTTTGCTTGTGCTGGGAGTTTTTGGTTCTCTATTGATGTTGTAATATATCGTTGTTGTATTTTTTCAGTCATATACCCAAGTGTTGGGGAATAATTGGGGTAAGAGGTTTCAAGCATTGGCCAACCATTCGTGAAAATTATGTATATGCTTCAATTTTGATGCATATGAAAGGTTCCTGCAATGGTTGTGGAATAGATAGCCCAAACCCTAAGCGCCAATACTCATTATCTAGTGGTACAGTAGTCGTCAGTTGGTGTATCGCAGGTATAATCAATCGGATATGCTAACCCTATATTGTTTGTGATAAACCAAAAATACAACGAATTAGGTGTTACACATTGGAAAGTAAAAAGCGTAGCTTATTGAAAGCAACTAGCTGGCGAATTACGGCTACTTGCACTACCACAGTCATAGCATATTTTATTACTGGAAATATAGAATCGGCTGTTACCATAGGCTCTATTGAGTTTTTTGTGAAATTTGCAATCTATTATTACCATGAGCGTTTATGGACAAATATAAAATTAAAATAACTTAATAAAAATAGTTCTCAAAGATTTAATAACAGAGTTTATAATAATGGACAAGCCGTTTTCACAAGCCTGTGCTAACAATCAAGCCATCATCTGCGAGATTTTGGTACGTGTATTTGCCGACAAAAATAATGCACTAGAGATTGGCAGTGGCACGGGACAACATGGTGTTTTTTTTGCTAAAAAGCTGCCAAACCTAAGCTGGCAAATGAGTGACCGAGAACAAAATCACGCCAGTATTAAATGGTGGATGGATGACCATCCAGCAGCTAATCTCCTCGCCCCTGTGTCATTAGATGTACTAAGCGAGCACTGGCCCACAGCCCATTACGATGCTGTTTATTCTGCTAATACTGCCCATATCATGCCTTGGGAAGCAGTAGTGGCTATGTTTGCTGGTATCGGGGAGCGACTTTTATCTGGTGGTGTATTTTGTCTCTACGGGCCAATGAAATATTTAGGTGTGCTGGATGCGCAAAGTAATATTGCTTTTGACCATCGGTTGCAGCAACAATTTCCTCATCAAGGCATAAGAGAGTTCCATGATATCAACCGTTTGGCGACGGACGCTGGGTTAGTGCTCCAGGAAGATAATGCAATGCCTGCAAATAATCGATTAATCGTTTGGAAAAAGATTTAACATGACGTTCGAAACAATAAAATTACCCACTGCTAGCGTAGGTAGCCAGGCTCATATTAACGTGCATCGCTTTGGCCCCAGTGGTGGTAAAAAAGTATATATTCAAGCAGGTTTACATGCCGACGAACACCCAGGTCTGCTGGTAGCGCAGCACTTACTTAGGCACTTGGAACTGCTGGAAAAGCAGGGCGCACTCAAGTCAGAGATTGTATTGGTGCCCTTTGCTAACCCTATTGGCTTAAGGCAGCGGTCTTTCGGTCATGTTGTGGGTCGTTGTGACTGGCATACCGGGCAAAACTTTAATCGTAATATGGCGATTAACACTGATCAGGTGATGGCTACTCTATCGGATTCTTTTGGTGATGATTTGATAGAGAACGATCAAATCATGCGAGCAGGCCTAAGGACCTTAGTTAGTCAAAGAACTGATGTTTTTGAAATAAACTCACTGCACAAAGCGCTGCTTTTGCATTCTATCGATGCTCACTATGTTTTGGATTTGCATTGCGATGACGTGGCATTGCCGCATATTTTTTACGGTGTGCACCAAGCAGAAACCGGCGCTGTACTTGCGAACGCAATGGGGTTCTCTATTTGTTTAGAAGAAGATGTAACAGGTACTGTTGCCTTCGACGGAACGCACACGCAGCCTTGGGTTAATATGGAAAAACACCTAGGTAGGCCAGTATTTTCTAAACCCTGTTTTGCAGCTACGCTTGAATTACGTGGCCGTGGCGATGTGAGCCCTGAATTGGCAGAACAAGATTGCTTAGGTATTTTAGATTTTTTAACTAACGAAAATTTGATAGACAGGGTGCCAACTCCCAAAAAACCTGTTGAGCTGAAGCAACTGGGCGTAGATCAAGTCAAAATGGTTAGGGCATCGATATCTGGCATTGTCACCTATCGCTCAAAACTGGGTGATACTTTAAAGGCAGGAGAACCGTTTGCAGATATTGTTTTCCTCGATAGCCCTACCGCTAAATCGGTGCCCATATTGGCACCTTGTGATGGCTATTTGTTTAGTGCCACTGGCCATTACTTCACTACAAAGGGTGACACTATTGCCATGCTAGCGACCACTGAACAGCAGAATAAAGCGGGTACTCAGCTGGCGTTTTGATTGTGAGTAAACAGCTCCTAAATTAAACCGTTAAACTACGACTACCTGCAGGTCGAAAAAGCGTCCTTGATTAACTATCTGAAAACTAAGAGAGCATAACAATGAGTGCTAACTATATTACATACGACAGTGCCATTCACTTGGTGACATGGGCAGGCGCAGTTGCTGCTATACGTGAGGGACATAGCCTTCCAAAAGCACAAATTGGTGACCTTTTCCTTGGTCCTAAGACAGCCACGCGGTTGAATTGTGCAGCTTATATAGATGGCCTTGGGTACGGTGTTAAAGCAGTTACCGTGATGGATGCTAATGCTAATACGGGGGTGCCCACCATTCAGGGCGGTAGGAGGGTTTACGACCCAGATGACGGAGCCCTCAGTGCAATTATCGACAGCAAG
>JAWUYU010000021.1:0-23882 GCA_034110645.1 Pseudomonadales bacterium | reverse complement strand
GGCGAAGCAAAGCAGACGACCCGATTGATTATGCTGTAGGTTTAACTGCTATGGTTCAAATAGGTGACTATGTTGAGCAAGGACAGCCTTTAGCTATGGCCCATGTTCGTAACGATGAACAGTTAGGTTTAGTCAATCAACAGGTTCCCAGTTTAATTCAGCTGGTGTCTAAGGTATCAGAGCAATCTGAAAAACCTGCACCTCAAGCGTTAGTGAAAGAGATCTATCAGGCTTAGCAATTACATATTTGTACCCAACATAGTTATACCTAAGATAGTTATACCCAACATAGTTATACCCAACATAGTTATACCCAATTATGGGTGGCTAAACGATAAATACATAACGGTAAAGACAAGAGCATGAACAGAGCCATTATTATAATTTTAGATTCATTGGGCCTAGGTGCTAGTGCTGATGCGCCCAAATATGGTGACCAAAATTCTGATACCTTTGGTCACATCGTAGAAGCGTGCGAGGCAGGGTTAGCCAACAATGCGCAACGCCATGGCCCTCTTAAAATTCCTAACCTGTTGCGGTGGGGCTTAGGAGCAGCAGCTGTTGGCAGCCGTAAAAGCAGCCTACCTCTAGAAACTCATGTAAATGTGCAAGGTGCCTATGGCCACGCTGTAGAAGTGAGTAGTGGTAAAGACACGCCCAGCGGTCATTGGGAAATTTGTGGATTACCGGTACCGTTTGAGTGGGGCACTTTTCCGGAACAAGAGAATTGTTTCCCAGCTCAGCTCATGCAAGACTTATTGGCCCAAGGCAACATTGCAGGTACCTTAGCAAATAAGCATGCTTCTGGCACTGATGTGCTGGTTGAATTTGGTGAAGAGCACCTACGTACCGGCTACCCTATTTGCTACACCTCTGCTGACTCTGTATTTCAAATTGCCGCCCACGAAGACTCTTTTGGTCTAGAAAGGCTATATGCTTTGTGCGACATCGCCAAAAAACTGGTAGACCCGCTCAACGTAACACGTGTTATTGCACGCCCTTTCAAGGGAACGTGTGCTGCAGACTTTGAGCGCACATCTAATCGCAGAGATTTAACAACTCCTCCAGTAGGCCCTACTTTATTGGACCATATTCAAGATCAGCATGGCACGGTGGTATCGGTAGGAAAAATTGGTGACATATTTGCTCATAAGGGTGTTAGCTATACCGTAAAAGCGGCTGATAACATGAGTTTAGTAGATCAGATGTTAGACCAGATGGCTAAGGTGAAAGAAGGATTGATATTTGTAAATTTGGTCGACTTTGATAGTAAATACGGCCACAGGCGCAACGTTGCTGGCTATGCCAATGCCCTAGAAGAATTTGATGCTAGATTACCAGAAATAGAATCTAAGCTAGAGCCGCAAGATTTAGTATTACTAAGTGCAGACCACGGTTGTGACCCTACATGGCCGGGCTCTCATCACACCCGGGAGCATGTGCCAGTTATTTTTTATGGCCATTATTGTGGCGCCCTCGTGCAAGCTTATGACCTAGGTGAGAGAGCAACATTTGCTGATATGGGGCAAACTGTGGCACACCACTTAGGCACTGTGCCTCTAGAATATGGCACTGCCTGCAAGCTAAGCCAAGCTAAGCTAAGCTAAGTAAAGTAAAGCTAAGTAAAGTAAAATTAACTTAATTTTTATTATTAAAGAAAACGAGTATTTCATGTCTGAATTATTAACCAGTAAAATTCAAAAACTACCTAAGGTAGAGCTTCATAGCCACCTAGAAGGTTGTATACAGCCAGAGCTAGTGCGCACTATTGCCGCGCGTAATAACATTAGCCTCAAAGAGGGTTTGTTTACTGCCGATGACATGTTCGCATGGGATGACTTTGTTGGGTTTTTACAAGCGTATGACGAAGCCAGCTTTTGCCTACGCAAGGCGCAAGACTACCGCGACATTATGTACACCTACATGAAACAGTGTGCGGCAGAAGGTACTATTTATGCCGAAACCTTTATTTCTTCTGACCACGCAGCAGCTGTAGGAATGACCTACGATGACATGCTATCTGGCTGCGTACAGGGTATTGATGATGCTGAGCGCGACTTTGGTATTGTTGGCCGTTTAATCCTCTCCTGTGTGCGCCATTTGGGCCCAGAGCAGGCTGTGGTAGTAGCTCAGCAGCTAGTCGATAACCCACATCCTTACATTGTAGGTTTTGGTATGGGTGGTAATGAATCTATGTTTACTCAAGCGGACTTTGCACCAGCTTTTAATATTGCTGCCGCAGCAGGTTTTGCCTGTACTACTCATGCAGGCGAAGTACTAGGCCCAGAAAGTGTATGGGATGCTATTGATAACCTACCGGTGACTCGTATTGGTCATGGTGTTCGTAGTGTTGAAGATCCAGCCCTTATAGCAGAGCTAGTGAAACGTGGCATAGCTCTAGAAGTGTGCCCGGGCAGTAATATTGCTTTGTCCGTATATCCAGACCTTGCCAGCCACCCACTAACTAAAATATTAGAAGCGGGTATTAGTACTAGCCTTAACTCCGACGACCCCCCATTTTTCGCCACTACAGTAGGCGCTGAATACCAGTCTGGAGCGAAGGACTTTGGTTTAAACCTAGAGCAGCTACGCAACATCTCTCGTATGGCCATGGAAGCGTCTTTTGCCGATGCAGATACCAAGGCTCGTTTGTTAGCTGTTATTGGTTAATTGGTTAATTGGTTAATCACTTAACCCACAGAACACTACCTGGAAAAATTATGACTGAATCTTCAATACGTCCTTTTCACCTTGCTATTCCGGTAAGAGATATTGCCGAGTCGAGGGATTTTTATGGCCAGTTGCTCGGTTTGGACGAGGGGCGTTCTAGTGAAGAGTGGATTGATTGGAATCTTTATGGTCACCAGCTAGTGACCCATCTTAATCCAAACTTAGGCCCAGAAGGTAAGGTGTCGGTACATGTTAATGGTGTTGATGGCCAAGGTGTGCCTGTGCCTCACTTTGGTGTAGTACTCACTATTGAAGACTGGCAGCATTTGGCGCAGAGATTGGCAGGTAAAGTAGAGTTTATTATAGAACCCTATACTCGCTTCAAAGGCGAAGCAGGGGAGCAGTCTACCTTGTTTTTTAGCGACCCTAGTGGCAATGCATTGGAGTTTAAGGCTTTTGCAGACTTGGGGCAGCTGTTCGCTACATAATACCTATAGTCTACTGCTCGTATCTATACACTCCAAAAGAACAGTTTCTTGAGCGCAGAAGTCAGTTAAGGAGGGCCTTCACAGGGCTGCTGATATGGTTAACTTGTTTAGTGATTTTCCTTAAGGCCCTATAAGAGATGGTAATGTACGCTTAAATTGTTAGAGACTTACTATGCAGCCTACAAAGACAGACCGTTCTTTACCTTTAGCCTTATTAAGAGCTAGGGAAACTGTGATGTCGCCAATTCGTGCGGTACTTAAAGCTCATGATATGACCGACCAGCAATGGCGTGTGCTACGTGTGTTGCATGAGAACGGCTTAATGGATGCAAAAGAACTGGCCAAAAGCGCTTGTGTTCTGGCCCCCAGCTTAACCCGAATCATTAAACACTTAGAGCAACAAAAGATGCTCACTCGAGGTGCAGATGGCAAAGATGGCCGCAGAGTATTACTGGACATTTTGCCATTAGGTTCTGAATTGATAGAATCTGTTACCCCAGAAGTCCAGGTAATATATCAAGCTCTCAGCGATAAATATGGTGCTCAAAAAATGAGCGATTTATTAGATTTGCTCCACGATGTGGTGGTGTAACCACTGTAAATTATGCAGTTGCGCAGGACCATCTTGTATTAAACGTTGATTTTGTTCCCCCTCTAAGTTGATGGTGTTGAAGCGTTGATGGCTGATATCACTGACTCTGGACAGATGTTTAATGCTATGGCGAGCTATGCTGATTGGGACGAAATGGAAACGGGTACTTGAGTTTCGCGGTTTAACGCTGTTGTACACTTCGCAGCAGTACCACGTATTCTCATTAATCCAGACCACGAAAACTTTAGGGTAAATACCATTGGGACCTATAATGTAATTGTGGCTGCGGTGAAGCTGGGTATTAAGAAAGTGGTTACTGCTTCTTATGAAACTACTTACGGCATATGTTTTTCTGACGGTAGGGCGAACCCGAAATTATTCCTACTAGAAGAAGATTACGATGTCGACCCTATGGATAGCTATGGGCTTTCCAAAGTGGTAAACGAGCAAACTGCACGTAAATTCCAAAGGCGATCAGGAATAGATATTTACGCCCTTCGTATAAGTAATGTGATTGAACCGCATGAATATCATCGTTTTACTGATTTCTTTGTTAATCCAGAACAGCGCCGCCGCAATGCATTTTGCTATATTGATGCACGAGACCTTGGACAGGTTGTTGACCTTTGTATTGAGAAGGATGGGTTGGGGTATCAGGTTTTCGACGTAGGTAATAATACCAACACGGCTAATATTCCATCGGCAGAGCTTATGGATCAATTCTTCCCAGACACTCCGGTAACGCGCACTCTTGGGGAGCATGAAGCATTTTTTTCTAATTGTAAGATACGCCAAGTATTAGGATTTGTGGAGGAACACAATTGGTGGGCCTATGTGAAAGGTTGATATGCAACGTGAAACACAGACATCTAACATAAGACTATTGCGGCAGGTAATGCCTTTGTGGGAGGCTTGTTATCCCCTTTATCCGAACAAAATATAACGCCTAACAATTTGAATGACATACTGGCCAGCCAAGTGACACTATAAGAAAAAATTAAGGTTACCAGTGTTTGTGGGCCCCATGCCATACAGTTGGCAGGCGCTATTATCTCGTTACCCAACAGGCTGGATATGATTACATGAACATAATGCAACAACCTAGTTTCCGTGAAGTCAGTTTTCTTGCTGAACATATCCAAACTACCATGGATTTTTACCACCCTCGGGCAATAGACCCGAAGGGTGGGTTTTTTCATTTTTTTAGTGATGATGGCAGTGTTTATGATACCCAAACTAGACATTTGGTGAGCAGTACACGCTTTATCTTTAATTACAGTGAAGCAGCGCGTTATTTTGACAACGCGGAATACCTTGCCACAGCACGCCTCGGGTTAAATTATTTACGTAACGCTCATCTTAACCCTCTCAGTGGTGGCTATGCCTGGCTTATTAAAGACGGCCAGTCAGTAGATAAAACCAACCATTGTTATGGCCTAGCATTTGTTCTGTTGGCCTATGCCTCTGCTGCAAAAGCAGGCATTGTAGAAGCCAAAGAATATGTACATGAAACTTTTGCTCTTATGGAGCAACATTTTTGGTTGCCTGAAGATGGTCTCTATGCCGATGAAGCGAGTGCAGACTGGCAAACGCTGGATGCTTATCGCGGTCAAAATGCCAATATGCACTCTTGTGAAGCACTCATTGCTGCCTTTGAAGCCACTGGCCATGAGCCTTATTTAGACCGAGCAACCCTTCTAGCTCACAATATTTGTGTACGCCAAACTCAAACCACTAACGGCTATATATGGGAACACTATACTATCGATTGGAAGGTGGACTGGGATTATAATAAAGAAGATCCTAAAAACTTATTTCGCCCGTGGGGATATCAACCAGGCCACTTTACAGAGTGGGCCAAATTGCTATTGATTATAGATGACTACAAACCTCAAGGCTGGCTTTTACCTAAAGCGCAATTTTTGTTTGATAAGGCGTTGAAATTAGCATGGGATCAAAAGCATGGCGGTATTTGTTATGGCTTTGATCCTACAGATAGTGTGTGTGATGGGGATAAATACTTTTGGGTGCAGGCAGAGTCTATAGCAGCAGCGGCACTGCTGGCTCAAAAGACTGGTGAAGAGCGGTATTGGGACTGGTATGACAAATTATGGGCCTATTCTTGGGAACATTTTGTGGATCATGAACATGGTGCTTGGTATCGCATACTTACGTGTGAAAACATCAAATACGATACCCTTAAAAGCCCTGCTGGAAAAACGGACTATCACACTATGGGCGCGTGTTATGAAGTGTTAAGGCGGGTGGCATTAAATTGCTAAAGGCCTAGTAATCGTGTTAATAATAGGCTTTACTCACTTTTTTGCTTGTTGTTAACTCTCAATGAATAAACTTGCTATCATCGATGATGATTTAGAGATCCGCCAACTTCTAAGCCAATACTTAAGCCAGCAAGGCTTTGAGGTGCTGGCCTATGCCGATGGTGAAAGTTTCTTACGAGCTGATATGACACAGTTCCAACTAGCTGTACTCGATATTGGTTTACCTGGTATGGATGGCTTAGATGTGTGCCGCAATTTGCGCCAAACATCCAGTTTACCTGTAATCATGCTCACTGCTGCTAGCGATGACCTAGATCGTATTTTAGGGTTAGAACTAGGTGCTGACGATTATATGGGTAAACCCTTCAATCCCCGAGAACTGTTGGCTCGCATTAAAGCCTTATTGCGGCGTATACAGGTACAAGCGCTAAACCAAGATTCATCATCCGACGCGTCGAAGCTACATATAGATAGCCTTAAGCGTAGTGCTAGTTTTGCGGGTACTCAGTTAGCCTTGACTGGGGCAGAATTTGATCTGCTCAAACTTTTGTACGAGCACCATGGGGAAGTTCTTAGCAGAGATGCCATCTGCCAAGTTTTACATGGCCGCAACGCACAACCGTTTGATCGCTCCATTGATACTGCTATCAGCCGGTTGCGAAATAAGCTCAGCTCGGTAGCACTAGATAGTATCCAAAGTGTACGTGGTAAGGGCTATGTCTTGGTGCTTGCGTGAAACACTGGGTGCGTTTTTGGCAAAAGTTCATTCCTCATTCAATTATGGCACGAGTCACCATTGTGCTATTTTTAGGTATATTGATCGCTCAGGTATTTGGCACTTGGTTGTGGGTTTCTCAATTAAAAGTCACAGAAAATAACCGTTTAATTGATGTGTCACAGACCATGGGCTCACGCATTGGCCAAACTGTACGTTTTTTTAAAAAATTGCCAGATCAATACCGTCATGTTGTGTTGGATCAATTACGAGATATGGGTGGCACACGCTTTTTTGTTTCGGTAAACAAACAATACATACCGTTGCGTACTATTCCCCAGACAGACTTTTCCCAGTTGGTGCGGCAACAACTTAGTGCCAGCATTATTGCCCAAATGGGGCAGGCGCAAGGGTTGGATATTCAATTTGTTGGTTTTGATGATTTGAAAATACTTTCTGGTTCTAATCTGATGGTGGATTTGCCACCCAAATGGAAACGCTTTGCCCTGATGCAGCCAAGTGATGCCAGTCCAGTGGCTGTGGTGCAGCTGCCAGTAGCTAATGAGTGGATCTACTTAGCTGCGGTTATCCCTGAAGGACATATGCTCACTGGTGTAACTTGGCTTACTAGCGAACGGATGCTGAGTATTAGTTTAGTGTCTTTAACCGTATTGGTGCTTACCTTGCTGCTGGTGCGCTGGGTAGTACGGCCATTGCGGTTGTTAGCCAGGCAAGCTGAAGCCATTGGTAGAGGGCGTAATCCGCGTCACATGCGCGAGCAAGGCTCCAGCGAAATGATAGCTACGATTCGCGCCTTTAATACTATGGTAGGGCGTATTCAAAAATTCATTAGTGATCGTGAACGCTTATTTGCTGCTATTTCTCATGACCTTAAAACACCACTTACTCGTGCCCGCTTGAGGGCTGAAATGATCTCAGATACGGATCAAAAAGAGGCCTTAATTGGTGATTTAGAGAACTTAGAGACCATGGTTAAAGGTAGTTTGCAGATGATGAAGGACGATGCTATCCATGAAAACACCCAGCGCATTGATCTGAGCCAATTATTATTGAGCCTTGCGTCAAAGAGCCAAATATATGCGTTGCCCATAGAGCTAGATATCCAACCAGGGTTGGTAATAGATGGACGTAGCATGGCCTTACAACGCTTGTTTAGTAACCTAATTGATAATGCTTTAGCCTACGGCCAAGCGGTAAGTATTATCGCTAGCGCCAATGATCAAGGTACAGTGATTCGTATTTTGGACCCAGGCCCAGGCTTAAGCGATGCTGACAAAGCGCGCGTATTTGAACCTTATTACCGTATTGATCAGAAGCCCAGCGGAGACCATGTAGGGCTTGGATTGGGTATTGCTCGTAGTTTAGCCAACCTGCATGGTGGTGAATTAGAACTGAAGGATCGCCGTGGTGGTGGTTTAATGGTGGAGGTTTATTTCCCTTCGTAACCTTTTGTCACACTTCTCCACGTTATGTCACTTTGCCGTGTATACACTGTCTACCACCGGAAGTGTGACTGCCGGATAATAAATCTAACGAGGAATTCACATGAACACTAAATTAACAGGCTTGGCACTAGCCACTATGATGGCTGTAGCACCAAGCGTACAAGCAGGCGAAGTGGAAGTATTACATTATTGGACCAGTGGTGGCGAAGCTGCTAGTGTCGCTTTTTTAAAGAAGCAATTAGCTGAATCTGGTGTTGATTGGGTAGACTTTGCAGTTGCTGGTGGCGGTGGTGAAAGTGCTATGACGGTATTAAAGTCCCGCGCTATCTCTGGTAACTCGCCTACAGCAGCCCAGATTAAAGGCCCATCTATCCAAGAATGGGGTGAGCTAGGTTTCTTATCTAGCATCGATGACGTTGCAAAGGCGAATAACTGGGATGAGATTTTGCCAGGAGTCGTTTCTGACGTAATGAAGTACAATGGTAAATATGTTGCTGCACCAGTAAACGTACATCGTGTTAACTGGTTGTGGGCCAACCCAGAAGTATTCCGCAAAGCTGGTGCTACTATTCCCACGACTTGGGATGACTTTATGGTGCAAGCTCAGAAGCTAAAAGATGCAGGTTACATTGCTCTAGCCCATGGTGGCCAAGCGTGGCAGGATGCTACAGTATTTGAAGCTGTAGTACTGGGTGTTGGTGGAGCTGATTACTACAACAAGGCTTTTGTACAGGCAGACATGGATGCCCTTAATAGCGCAACCACCAAAAAGTATTTGAAACCTTTGGTCAATTACGCCAATTTGTCGATATTAACTCTCCAGGCCGAGATTGGAACTTAGCCACGTCTATGGTAATCAATGGTGAAGCGGGTATGCAAATCATGGGTGACTGGGCGAAGGGAGAATTCAAGGTTGCTGGTAAGAACGCAGGTACAGACTACGTTTGTGTTGCAGCTCCAGGCACTTCAGGTGCATATACCTTTAACGTGGATTCGTTTGCCTTCTTTAACCAAAGTGATGCTGAGAGCTCTCAAGCTCAAAAAGTAATGGCTAAGGAAATTTTAAGCGTGGACTTCCAACGTGTATTTAACCTTAATAAAGGTTCAATTCCAGCACGTTTAGGTATGGCACGTACAGAGTTTGATTCCTGTGCTCATGACTCTATGGACGCTTTTGTTGCTAGTTCTGCTTCAGGTAGCCTAGTACCGAGTTTTGCTCATGGCATGGCCGTTTCAGAAGCGATTTCTGGTGCTATTTATGACTCAGCAACGCAATTCTTTAACTCTGATGACAGTGCTGACGAAGGTGTAGCTCAGCTTGTAGCAGCTGTAGCTGCTGCTAAGTAAGCACACAGCCCAATAGTCATTACGAGCTTAATGCCGTAGTGTATGACCTTGTCATTGCAAGGTTAGTGCAGCAATCCTAGGCTCTGGCTTATGGATTGCTGTAATACCTAGACCCTCGCAACGAGAGTTTTAGGACGAAGTTTTGCAATGGCATTTTTCTAAAATATTATTGAGCTAACTCATGTTCGATTATCTTGAAAAACAATTACCCAAACTAATCATGGCCCCTACGGTCATTGTTATGTTGGTGTGTATGTATGGTTTCATCGGCTGGACCGCAGTTTTATCCTTCACCAAAAGCCGCATGTTACCTCAGTGGGAGTATGTCGGTTGGGCACAGTATGAGCGTTTATTTGCTAACCCGCGCTGGCATGTTGCACTGGATAACCTGCTTGTATTTACCCTGCTGTTTATTATTATTTCTTTATTATTAGGGCTCATGTTGGCGATCTTATTAGATCGCAATATTCGTAATGACGGTGCCTTACGCACCATCTACCTGTATCCCATGGCAGTGTCCTTTATTGTTACAGGCACAGCCTGGAAATGGATTCTCAACCCGGGGTTAGGCATCGAAAAAATGGTGCGTGACCTAGGCTTTACTGATTTTGAATTTCGTTGGTTGGTGGATCCAGATATGTCCATCTATACCATTGTAATCGCTGCTGTTTGGCAATCTAGTGGATTTGTTATGGCCATGTTTTTGGCTGGCCTTAGAGGAGTTGATGACAGCTTAATTAAAGCTGCTCAAATGGATGGTGCATCAACGTTGCGTACCTATTGGCACGTTATCTTGCCAGTTATGCGACCAGTGTTTTTTGGGGCAGTAGTGATCTTGAGTCACATTGCTATTAAGAGCTTTGACTTGGTGCAGTCGCTAACGGGAGGTGGCCCTGGTTATTCTTCTGATTTACCAGCTACCTTTATGTATACCCATGCCTTTAGTCGCGCACAAATGGGCCTAGGTGCAGCTAGCGCTATGGTTATGTTAGCAGGTGTGATGGCTATTATAGTGCCTTATCTATATTCTGAATTGCGAGCTAAAAAATCATGAGCGCCTCAACCACTTCTCATAGACTTTACAAAGCGCTTTTTATTACGCTGTTATTGGGTTTTGCGCTGGTTTACCTTGGGCCCTTGTATGTGATGCTCACCACTTCATTCAAAGGCATCGAAGAAATTCGCAATGGTAATATATTAGCGTTGCCTGACACACTCGATACCAGTGCATGGTCTAAAGCCTGGACCAGTGCCTGCACTGGTGGTGACTGCTATGGCCTTGCGCCGTATTTTTGGAATAGCATACGTATCGTTCTGCCTGCGGTGTTTATCTCTACAGTCATTGGGGCCCTTAACGGTTATGTGCTATCACAATGGCGGTTTAAAGGAAGCAACTTCATTTTTGGCGCTTTATTGTTCGGTTGCTTTATCCCGTTTCAGGTTATTTTATTGCCTATGGCTATGTTGTTGGCTTGGTTAGGTTTAGCCAATACGGTATCAGGTTTGGTGCTGGTGCATGTTATCTATGGTGTGGCCTTTACAACCTTATTCTTCCGCAACTACTACGTGGGAATTCCTTCGGAGTTGGTGCGTGCCGCACGGTTAGATGGCGCAGGTTTTTTTGCAACATTTAGACATGTTTTCCTACCCCTTTCTACCCCTATTATCGTGGTGAGTATCATTTGGCAATTCACTCAAATTTGGAATGACTTCCTCTTTGGTGTGGTTTATTCAGGGCCGGGCACTCAGCCCATTACTGTGGCGCTTAACAACCTAGTTAATACCACTATGGGTGGTAAAGAATATAACGTTGATATGGCTGCTGCTGTTATTGCTGCCTTACCCACCTTGGTGGTGTATTTAGTCGCTGGTAAATATTTTGTACGCGGCTTAACCGCAGGTGCCGTCAAAGGCTAATAAAAAGATTAAGACAAAGGAAGAGAAACCAATATGGGTTCTATAAAAATACAACAACTCACTAAATCGTTTGGTGACATAGAAGTACTAAAAGGCATCGATCTAGACATTAAAGATGGTGAATTTCTCATCTTAGTTGGCCCCTCTGGCTGTGGTAAATCCACACTAATGAACAGTATAGCGGGTTTAGAGGATGTGAGCAGTGGAGACATCCTTATTGACGGCAATAATGTGACTGACTTAAGCCCCAAGGAACGTGACATTGCTATGGTGTTCCAATCCTATGCCCTGTATCCCACTATGACCGTATCGCGCAACATTAGCTTTGGCCTGGAAATGCGCAAGGTGCCCAAAGCTGAAATAGAAAAAACCGTCGCTGACGTGTCGCAGCTGTTACAAATTGAACACTTGTTAGACCGCAAACCGAGTGCGCTCTCTGGTGGACAGCGCCAGCGTGTTGCTATGGGTAGAGCTTTAGCACGCAACCCACGGGTATTTTTGTTTGACGAACCCTTGTCTAACTTAGATGCTAAGTTACGGGTGGAGATGCGTACAGAAATAAAGAAACTGCATAAGCGCTTGGGTACCACTATTGTTTATGTAACCCACGATCAAGTTGAGGCGATGACGTTAGCTGACCGTATTGCCGTTATGAAAGACGGTCAAGTGCAGCAGTTGGGCACGCCTTATGAAATTTACAACAATCCATCTAATCGTTTTGTAGCCGATTTTATGGGTTCTCCACCCATGAATTTCATAGAGTGTGTAGTACTGGATGACAAATTAGTGATTGAAAGTCAAGGTGAGAAATTTGAACTTCACGTGCCCAATGGAAAGAGTCTTCAGCAAGCAGGTGTAGACACCGTGATTTTAGGTATTCGCCCTGAAATGATTACCGAGCCTAAACCCCATGTTGCAGGTGCATTAGTGCATAGCATACCCATGCAAGTTGATGTGACCGAGCCTATGGGGCCAGACACCATCGCTTTTGGTCAGTGGAACGGTACTGAAATTCAAGCTAGGTTAAGCCCGGAAGCAGGGGTTGATGCACAAGAAAAAGGGCGTATTAAGGTACAAGTTGATACCAGTAAAGTTGTATTGTTTGATGCCTTTAGCGGGGCACGATTGGACGCTTGATTCTAATACCCTCCATCTGTGTTGTTAACTAGTAGCACTAGAGTAGCACTGTTTTTTAGTCAACCTAGTTGATTAAATCAAATTAAAATACAGGGTGAATTATATCGAACGTAGAAAGAGTCCCAATGGCTAACAGTGGGTTGCAACCTTCTAAATTCCTTACCAAACTGAGATCAATCCTGTGAGTATGCAGTCTTTAGAAGACGGAACTCTTGATTCGTTACAACAGCGGCTAGTTATCCCCATGGCTTGGTCGTTTTTGGATAGAGGCAGTGTTTTTACAGACCAAAAGTGCTTGTATACAAGGCGTTAGAGAGGTTCTTGTGCAGCTTACTGAAGAGGCTGGTGCAGACTCTATTGATCGCTTTAAATCTGTAGTAAAAGCAGCTGATATTATATTAAACACAGAACAGTGGTATTGTATATGGAGCCTTTTTAAGGGACGCTGAGGGGCCTAAATTTTAATATCCAGAAATCTATACCTATGCCTAAATATGATTTAGTAGCCGATGTGGGGGCTACCAATGCTCGTTTTGCTCTAACGTTTGGTAATTCACTCGATTTATTGCACATTAAGGTATTAGCTTGCGCTAACTACCCAAGTCTAGAATCGGCTGTGTCCGCTTACCTTGCAAGCATAGACCAAGATAATGAAGGTGAGGGTGCTTTCATCACCAAGGCCTGCATAGCCATAGCAGGCACTGTACATCTGCCAGAATTCACAATGGCCAATAATCATTGGTGTGTTAATAAAGGTCGAGTTAATTCGGCTCTTAAAGTGGAGGCCATGTGGATCAACGATTTTACGGCCCAAGCTTGGGCGATGTCAGAGATCACCAATGAAGACCTGTTAGTCGTGAAGCAGGGCCAGGCAGTCGTGCAAGGGAATAGATTGGTGATGGGCCCTGGTACCGGTTTAGGTGTAGCCGGATTGGTTGCTCATAACAAAGGTTGGTTGCCGGTCATGGGTGAAGGTGGCCACGTAGGGTTTGCTCCCACTGATAAGTTGCACGTAGAAATACTGGCGTACATGTGGAAAAACTTTCAACATGTGTCAGCGGAGCGATTTTTATCAGGTTCTGGCATGATGGGTTTATATGCAGCAGTGGCTCACGTTAACTGTATTGAGCCCAGCTTAAGCAGCCCAGCTGATATTTTACAGCAAGCTCAACAGGCTACTCCTGACGACTTAGCTTACAAAACTCTATGCATCTTTTGTGACATGTTAGGTAATGCTGTGGCTAATAGCGCCTTGATTTTTGGTGCAGTAGGTGGGGTATATTTGACTGGCGGAATTTTACCGCGGATGTATGACTTTTTATTGGCCAGTGATTTTTCTCACAGCTTTACCAACAAGGGTCGAACCTCTTCTTATTTGCACCAGATTCCCATTTACCTTTGTACTGCAGAGCAACCAGGCCTTCAAGGCGCAGCCATAGCCTTGCAGAAAACACTGTGACCTAGGTTCTGGCGCTATAGTGTTTCACCTCAAGCGTTATGCTAGCGGCCGTTTTAGGGCAGGCTGGCGTGCTTTTACGTAGTGGCCCTTGTCTTGTCTTCCATATATTCTCGTAGTCCTCTCATATAGCTTTTTTAGGCGACTAAAAGGCTTCTGCCGTTGTCCATAGGAAGTATATAAATTGTGATACCAGAATGTTTAGATTATTCGGCTCGTAAAAGGCCCGAAAAGTTGAACATAAAAGGAGGTCATAAATTGCAGGCATAAAAAAACCACAACTAAGTGGCTTGATTAGAATGGCTCCTCGACCAGGACTCGAACCTGGGACCAATAGATTAACAGTCTACTGCTCTACCAACTGAGCTATCGAGGAATCATAAGTTTTCGCGTTGAGGATGGCTCCTTGACCAGGACTCGAACCTGGGACCAATAGATTAACAGTCTACTGCTCTACCAACTGAGCTATCAAGGAATCGCTCAATGCGAGGCGCGAATATTAATGATGTATTGGCCTTGAGTCAAGGTAAAAACCCATTTTATATGAATGGCTTAACCTTTTTTGTAAGGTTGTTGCTGTGCGCTACAGTTTTTACCCCTTGAGACTCATTTTTACACTCAGGATACAGTCTGTTGGCCATTGTATCCGAAATTTTAAGTTAATTACCTAATGTGACTTAACGCTTGCCACTCCCAACAACTCGTAAAAAACCAATACAAGCATTATTTTGAAGGCCGATGAAATACCTTCCGTGATATGATGAATAAATTGTTTAACTCAAGGAAATAACCGTGGACGCTACGGCCAATAAGTTACTGGAATTGGTGTTAACACCATTAAATATTCATCATCATCAACTAGCTAACGATAGTCATAAACACAGTGGTTCGGCCACCGATAGCCACTACAATTTAGTACTGGTATCTGATAATTTTTTAGGCATTGGGCCGGTGAAACGCCACCAGCAAGTGTATGCATTGGTTGGGGAATTAATGAATAACCCCATTCATGCCTTAGCGCTACATTGTTATACCACTGAGCAGTGGCAGGCCAAGCAAGAGCAGATGCCTGCAACTGCTCCTTGTATGGGTGGTAGCAAAGCTGGTTAGTTATAAAGTGGCCATAAAAAAGCCCCAAAGACTAAGTCGTTGGGGCTTTTTTTGTAATGCTATAAAAGCAAGGGTTTAGAAGTCGCCTGTACCTGCAAGCTCTTCTTTACGCTTGGCCATAAAGTCGTTCAGGCCGTCGTCAATGCCTTGATCCAAAGGAGGGGCTTCGTATTCGTTAAGCATTTTCTTCCAAAGGGCGTTGGCGCGTATTTGAATGTCTTTGCTGCCGTCTTCTTCCCATTGCTCAAAGCTGTTGTTGTCTGCAAGGTTAGACATGTAGAACGCTTCTTTGAAGTTGGCTTGAGTGTGAGCACAACCTAAGAAATGGGCGCCTGGGCCTACTTCACGGATAGCATCCATTGCTTGGCCATTTTCTGAAATGTCTATGCCTTTACAGAAGGTATGGGCCATACCTAGCTGATCCAAGTCCATAACGAACTTCTCATAACCCATAGACAATCCAGCCTCCAGCCAACCGGCAGAATGCAATGCAAAGTTAACACCAGCCAAGATGGTAGGCATTAGCGTGTTAGCACTTTCGGATGCAGCTTGAGCGTCGGCAATCTTAGAGCCAGGCAATGAACCACCACTACGGAATGGGATACCTAAACGACGGGCAAGTTGCGCTGCGCCGTAAAGTACCAAAGCAGGTTCAGGTGTACCAAAAGTAGGTGCGCCAGATTGCATGGAGATAGAGCTAGCGAAGGTGCCAAAGATACATGGTGTACCAGGACGGTATAGCTGAATAAAGCAAATACCAGCCAATACTTCTGCAAGTATTTGGGCCAAAGTGCCGGCAATTGTTACAGGTGACATTGCACCGGCTAATATAAACGGTGTCACTACACAGGCTTGGTTGTTTTCTGCATAAACTTTTGCGGCACCTAGCATGGTGTCGTCAAAAGTCATTGGCGAGTTAGCATTGATCAAACTAGTGGTTACGGTGTTGTTCTTAACAAACTCTTCACCAAATACAATCTTCGCCATGTCCACAGTATCTTGTGCACGAGAAGGTGCAGTTACAGAGCCCATGAAGGCTTTGTCGCTGTATTTAATGTGGCTGTAAAGCATGTCTAAATGGCGTGTTACTACAGGTACATCTACTGGCTCACATATAGTGCCACCAGAGTGGTGCATGTAAGGAGACATGTAGGCCAACTTAACAAAGTTTTCGAAGTCTTTGATAGTGGCATAACGGCGACCGTTGTCTAAGTCACGTACAAATGGAGAACCATAGCCTGGAGCAAATACGGTGTTCTTGCCGCCGATGTCTACATTACGATCGCTGTTGCGTGCATGCTGAGTGTAGGTAGATGGAGCAGATGCTTGGATGATCTGACGACACATGCCGCGTGGGAAGCGAACACGTTCACCGTCTACAGTGGCACCAGCAGCTTTAAGTATTGACAATGCTTCTGGCTCGTCACGGAAATCAATTCCAACTTCTTCTAGAATGGTATCGGCATTACGTTCTATGATTTCTAGACCCGCTTCGTCCAATACTTCAAATGGATTAAGCTGACGGGT
Organism: Pseudomonadales bacterium; assembly: GCA_034110645.1. Taxonomy (GTDB): domain Bacteria; phylum Pseudomonadota; class Gammaproteobacteria; order Pseudomonadales; family Balneatricaceae; genus Njordibacter. Next base: position 7,175 of record JAWUYU010000021.1, on the reverse strand, counting down.
AATAAAGGCGGGTACTTTTATAGTTTCGCTAGCCCGTAATGCTTGACGTGCACTACGACCACCACCGCTTTTGCGGCGTCCGGGGGCTTCAGTCATGGAAATACTCCTCAATAAAATGGGGGCGGGTTAATATGAGCCAAATTTTGCAGTTCTTGAGGTTTTTGTGCTGACTAAGCGGCGACCGCTTGTTGTGTTTAAGCGCCACTTTATCTGTAAGGGAATAGGGTGAGGTAAAGATTAAGTATAAATATGAATAGTATTCATGTTGTTTTGAAAAAAACTCAACTTGATTTACGAGATCAACCCCCCTTAAAGCTAGCTAACAAGTATGTAGGTAGGTAGCATAGTGCCATTATTTGTATTTTTGAGATATCAATTATGAGTGCCAATCTACTTCAAGAATTATTAGCAGAACGTGGTGTTTTACTTGCCGATGGTGCTACTGGTACTAATTTATTTGCTATGGGCCTAGAAACAGGTGATGCGCCTGAATTATGGAATGTGAATCATCCAGACCGTATTGCTGCTAACTACCAAAGTTTTGTAGATGCAGGTTCAGACATTATTTTAACAAACACTTTTGGTGGTACCCATTATCGCTTGAAGCTACATGATGCAGCTCACCGAGTGCATGAGTTAAATGTGGCTGGCGTTAAAATAGGCCGCGAAGTGGCAGACAAAGCAGGGCGCCCGGTAATTATTGCTGGATCCATTGGCCCAACGGGCGAAATACCAGAACCTATGGGTACTTTAAGCCATGCTGATGCTGTTGCAGCATTTTCAGAGCAAGCTCAAGCACTAAAAGATGGTGGTGCAGACGTATTGTGGATAGAGACCATGTCTTCAACACAAGAAGCTGAAGCTGCGATTGAAGGCGCTAACCAAACTGGATTACCGGTTATTTGTACCTACAGTTTTGATACTAATGGCCGTTCTATGATGGGCATTACGCCTGCTGATATGGTGCAATCTTGCGCTCATGAAGATCATACTGCTTATGCCTGTGGTTCTAACTGTGGTGTGGGCGCCTCTGAATTGGTGATGGCTATCCGTAATATGCGTAATGCGCCAGGTGGTGATAAAGCCATTTTGGTGTCTAAGGCCAACTGTGGTATTCCTGAATATGTGAATGGTGCTATTCATTATAACGGTACGCCAGAGATCATGTCTCGCTACGCCACTATGGCTATGGATGCTGGTGCAGACATTATTGGTGGTTGTTGTGGTACTTCTCCAGAGCATGTTGCCGCTATGCGCAAAGCCTTAGATGGACATACTAAAGGAGCGGCACCCACCGTGGAAGAAATTGAATCAGTGTTAGGTGAAGTGTCTAAAGGTGGTAAGGCGCAGTTTGCTGGTGACTTAAGTGTTGCTGGTGGTGCTGCTGAAGGTGCTGTTACCGACCGCCGCTCACGCCGTCGTTAGGTTTTAAGATGTTGAGGGTAGCTATTATGTTATTCTGAGCGCAGCCGAGAAACCTATGCTCACTAAGTTCGTTTTAAAGCAATGCCTTTGCCAGCACTGTTTGGCCAAGGCAGCTCTGTTTGATCGGCCTGCAATTTAGCAAGGCTTTGCAGCATCATGTCACTAAAATTACTCACCTTTTTAGCTTGCAAGTTATAGCATAAAAATAACATCTCTACTGTGGCCAAAAGTTCATTCTGGTCATTAAACATGCTGTGGAAAATACGCATGCGTTTGTTGTCTGTCTCGAGTATTTGCGAGGAGACGGTTACCATTTCTCCCAAACCAACTTCTTGTACATAGGCCAAGTGGGTCTCTACTGTGAATAGTGTCTCACCTGTACTTTGGATGTGCTCTAAGGTTAAACCTAAATGGTTTTGTAATTCGTCTGTCGCCTTGGTGAAGATAACAAGGTAATACGCGTCATTAAGATGACCGTTGTAATCAATCCAATCTTTTATTACTGGTGTTTGTAGTGTGCGTAAGGCAAATAAAGAGGTGGGCATGTTTTTTTTCCGTAATAGGTGAAGCATATAGCAATGTATACATTAGGCGTTGCAAGGGCCTTAAAGAATGATTAATATCGCATCATTATTGCACATTCACGACTTCCCCACTATGTTTACAGCTAAACCGATCACCAAAACGATTAACGTGGCTTTTTATCTGGTACCAGAGTTCTCTATGCTTGGTTTTTCTGCTTTGGTAGATCCTTTGCGTCAGGCTAATACCATGTCTGGTGAAACGTTGTATCGTTGGCAGGTGGTGAGTGCTGGAGGTGAGGCAGTAGAGGCAAGTAATGGCATGAGTTTGATCGCTGATTGCGCTATAGGTCAAGAAGCATTGCCAGACATGCTTATTATCTGTGCCGGTTTTAACCCAGAAAAAGATCAATCTAAAAAGCTACAAACGTGGCTTCAGCAGCTTAGTCGTCGTGGTGTTTGGTTAGGTAGCCAAGATACGGGTAGTTATTTATTAGCTAAAAGCGGCTTGTTGAATGAGCACCGGGCCACCATCCACTGGGAAAATCTCATGGCTTTTAAAGAGGTATTTAGGCGCGTGGAAGTGGTTGATGAACTATATGAAATTGATGGTCGTCGTTTTACTTGCTCTGGTGGTTTAGCAGGGTTGGATATGATGTTGTATTTGATTCAGTGCCAGCGAGGCCACGAGTTATCTTTGTCTGTTTCTGATGAGCTAATTTATAGCCATATGCGTGAAGGAAAAGCACCTCAGCGTATGAGTAATGCTTTAAGGTTAGGTACCAATAATCGAAAATTACTTACAGTTATTGGTGCTATGGAAGATCACTTAGAAGAACCCCTAAATATTCCCACGCTGGCAGCTATGGTGAATGTTTCTGAACGTGAGCTAGAACGGTTGTTTAGTCGACATTTGCAGCAATCCCCAGGGCGTTATTATCGGGCTAAGCGTTTACAAAGGGCTAGGGCGCTGCTGCAACAAACAGACAGGCAAGTGGTAGATATTGCTATGGCTAGTGGTTTTGGCTCGGCAGCACACTTCTCTCGTGCCTATAGGCAATTTTTTAACGTGGCACCGAGTCAAGACAGGCAGCAGCAACTACGCCGTGCCTAGGGTCACTTGCCTTGCTACTTACCCTGCCACTGAGGCTCTCGCTTTTCAGCAAAAGCGTTAGGGCCTTCGCTGGCATCTTCTGAATGAAGCATTTTTGTATACACAGGCACTTCTTCGCGCATGTAAGCATACGCTTGCTCTAGTTCCATACCTTGGGTGGAGCGAGTGATGGTTTTTATAGCGGCTAAAGACAAAGGCGCAGATTGAGCGATCTCTTGAGCCCAAGCCAAGGCTTGTTCCACCAACAACTCACCCTCACAATGACGGTTAATGAGGCCAAAGTGTATGGCTTCTTCCACAGCCATACGGCGGCCAGACATTAACATATCCATTGCTACTGCTTGCGGTAGGCGCCGCGGTAATCTAAGGACACCACCGCTGTCTGGGATGATGCCTAAGGTGGCTTCTGGTAAAAAGAACTGGGCGTGGTTAGCTGCAATAATTAAGTCGGCAGCCAGCGCTAATTCAAAACCACCACCTGCGGCATAACCATTTACCGCAGCAATAACGGGCTTATCTAAGTTCCACAGTTCTGTAAGCCCGGCAAAACCGCCACGGCCAAAATCGGCATCTACAGCTTCGCCTTCTGCGGCTGCTTTTAAATCCCAACCAGCACTAAAGAAACGCTCGCCACTGCCGGTGATAACAGCTACACGTAAACTTGGATCATTGGCAAAATCAATGAAAGCTTCGCCCATAGCATGGGATGTGGTGGCGTCTATAGCGTTGGCTTTTGGACGGTTTAGAGTGATGAGTAAAACGGCGCCATGGCGCTCGCAAAGGACAGAATCGGTCATGGTGTTTATTGGCCTAGTTGGATTAAGGCATCAACCGCCACTGCACCGTGTGATTGTGCAAGTAGGGGGTTAATGTCGAGTTCATAAACGGGGTTGTGTTGGCTATAGTCTAACACTGCCATCACTGCGTCTATTATGGCGTCTATGTCGGCAGCGGCTTGGCCTCGATAGCCTGTAAGTATAGGTGCGCACTTTAAGCTAGCTAACGCTTGGAGAACTTCGCTTTTGCTGGTGGGTAATAACAAGCTTTGGGCGTCTTGTAGTATTTCTACAAAAATACCGCCAGCGCCCAGCACTAAGTATTGGCCAAATAAAGGGTCTGTATTGATCCCAATAATTAGCTCGGCTACAACGCCTTGCACCATTTGCTCTACCAATAGGGTGTTGCTGAGAGCAAATAACGCTGTGGCAGCTTGCTCTACTTGAATTTGGTTTTTAAGGTTGAGCTTAACAGCGCCTAGTTCAGTCTTATGGGCTAAGTCTGCACCTACTGCTTTTAAAGTGATGGGGTAGCCAAGGGTTGTTACGACGTTAATCACTTGTTCTAAGCTAGAGGCTGTTTGGCCTAGGGGTATAGTTAAGCCGTGTTGGTTTAATGCGTGTTTACTTTGAGCTTCTGAAAGAGGAGGTATTTCTTCGCCAGGCGCATCGACGTTACGTATTTGTAATGGCTCAGGTACAGACGCAGCAAAGGCTTGGCCAATGTTATAAGCATGGTTTAGGGCCGTGAGGCATTGATCCATGCCAATCATAGGCGCCATACCGTGCTCTATACAGGCGGCAATAGCATGGGGCGGCAGACATTCAGCCATAGACGCCAATACAATGGCTTTGTGTTGGCCTGCATGGGCTGCATCTGCTAGGGCCAGCAGTGCAGTGTCCCATTCTTCCGGGTCTGCGGTAGCGTTGTTAGGCCAGTCCAGTATTAGCACAGTAGCGCTAAAATTAGCTGCCATGTGGGCCTTAAAGGTAGCAGCCATTTGGTCGCGTTTATTCCACATGTAAGTTTGATAATCCAGCGGATTGTCCACTTGCTCGCCATTTGAGAAAGTGGCTAGTGTGGCCTGTTTTTGGGAGGGTGTGAGTGGCCCAAATACAATGTTTCGACCATCAATGAGATCTGCCATTATGCCAGCTTCGCCGCCGGAACAGCTCATAGATGCAATATTTTTATGAGCCAATGGGCCTAAAAGGCTCAACAGCTTTAAGGTCTCTAAAAATTCTGGAATGGTGTTAACGCGGGCAATGCCTAGGCGGTTAAATAGTGCGTCAAAAAGGTTGTCTGCACCGGTGAGAGAGCTGGTGTGAGATAAGGCTATTTTGGCGGCAGCTTCGGTACGCCCAGTTTTAATGGCAACTATGGGTATTTTTAACGACAAGGCACGACGTGCTGCAGCATCAAAAGCGCTTAGGTCTGGAATGCCTTCAATGTGTAAACCAATGGCGGTTACCCTTGGGTCATCAAGCATGGAGTCTATTACTGTGGCAATATCCACTTGGGCTTGATTGCCCATGGTGAACATATACGCAATGGGTAGTCCTACTTTTTGCATGGTCATATTGAGACCAATATTGCCGCTCTGGGTGATGATGCCTACGCCTTTGTCTACGGGCTGACAGCCGTGTTGATCAGGCCATAATACGGCTTTATCTAAAGCGTTAATAACACCATAACAGTTAGGGCCAATAATAGGCATGTCGCCTGCAGCTTCTACTAATCGCTGCTGACGTTCTAAACCCATAGCTTTTAACTCGTCGCCAAGTTCGCTAAACCCAGAAGCATAAAGCAGGGCGCCACCAGCTCCCATTTTATTAAGTTGAGAGACAGTTTCTATAGCACTTTCAGCATTTATTGCAACGTAGGCAGCGTCTGGTGCTTGGGGTAAATCTAGAGCTGATTTTAGGCATTTAATCCCCATCAGTTCGTCACGCTTAGGGTGTACTGACCATATAGGGCCAGTAAATCCCATAGCTAGGCTTTCACGTATAGCGAAATTAGCACCACGGCTACCAAATACAGCAATTGATTTTGGCGCTAACAAGCGCCGTAAACGTTGTTTATTAATCATTCTAAGTTAGGTGCCTAATACTGCATCAGTAATTATGGAAGTAATTATGCTTCTAAAGGCCGCAACATGGCGCGGGAAATAATATGGCGTTGAATCTCGCTAGTGCCATCCCAAATGCGTTCTACGCGATGGTCACGCCAAATACGCTCTAGTGGAAGTTCATCCATTAATCCCATACCGCCTAAAATTTGAATAGCTTCATCAGACACCATTGCCAACATTTCTGTGGCTTTTAGTTTGGCCATGGCTGCATCAGAATCAGTCATTTCGCCAGTGCAATCTCTCCAGGCAGCATACATCGTCAGCAATTCAGCGGCTTTAAGTTCTGTAGCCATATCAGCCAGTTTAAAAGACACACCTTGGAATTTACCAATGGTTTGACCAAACTGTTTGCGGGTAGCGGCCCATTCTGTGGCAATTTCTAAGGCTCTTTCTGCACGGCCTAAGCACATGGCGGCAACGGAAAGGCGGGTGGCGCCTAACCATTGATTGGCCACGTCAAAGCCGTGATCTTCTTCACCTAATACTTGAGACTTGTGCACGCGACAGTTATCAAAATTAAGGATACAGTTGTGATAACCGCGATGGGATACGCTGTTGTAACCTGGCTCTACAGTGAAGCCTGGAGTGCCCATATCTACAAGAAAGCTGGTGATTTTCTTTTTTGGTCCCCGTGGAGTGTCTTCTACGCCACTTGCGGCAAACAAAATAACAAAGTCTGCCACGTCTGCATGGCTAATAAAGTGCTTAGTACCATTGAGAATAAAGTCATCGCCGTCGCGCTCTGCACGACACTGCATAGAGCGAACGTCAGAACCTGCGTTGGGCTCGGTTAGGGCTAAACAATCTACTTTTTCGCCACGGATGCTAGCATGAAGGTAGTTTTCAATTTGGTCGCCTTTGCAAGCTAGTAGAATGTTGCTCGGACGGCCAACAATATACTGTAAGCCAAAGTTGGCACGGCCTAATTCACGCTCCATTAAGCACAGTGTTAGGGTGTCTAGGCCAGCACCGCCGTGCTCCTCTGGCATGTTGGCAGCATAAAGGCCTAGATCTAAGGCTTTTTGTTTAATCTGTGCATAAAGTTCTGGACGGATTTTATTGGTTTTTTCCACCTCCATTTCATGGGGATATAGTTCTTGTTCGACAAAGGTTTTAAGGGTGTCGATGATCATTTGTTGTTCGTCGGTAAGGCTAAAATTCATGATCTGGGCTTCTCTGATAAGGGTGGTGTATAACTTTTTTTGGC
>JAWUYU010000020.1:0-12943 GCA_034110645.1 Pseudomonadales bacterium | reverse complement strand
GATAGCACCTGCTCTACCGCCTGCGCATAATGTCCGCGCTGCTCTAAGGAGGCTTTAAACTCGGCTGCATTGGCAGGCCAATGTTGGGCTGTAAGGCTGGTTGGCAAAAACACTAATGTTGCAGCTTGATCGAACACTTGTTCCCGTAGCTCTTGAGCCGTGCCTAATGCACCATATAGCAGCTCTGCCTGGCGAAAGCCGGATAAGGATCTTACCAGGTGTTTGCTTTGCTCGCTCACCGCTATTCGATACAACCGCACTAAGCCATTATGAGTAATGGCTTGGGCTTCTTCGGCCGAATCTGCAAACACTATATCTACAGCCTGGCCTTGGTCTTTTATAGCAGGCCACACGGGCAACTTCATTGCCCCTTGCTCTATGGTCATGGTTACTGGCAGCACCGTAAAATCCCACTGGGTAAGCCCTTGTTTTAATATGGGGTGGCTAATGTTTGGCTGATGGCTTACCGTTGCGCCAGTGGCGTAATCTGCTAACAATTGGAGAGGGTCTCGGCCTTGAGCCATCACTTGGCCGGTTTCATCTATCACCTGTATGTTCATTAACAAATGAGCATCCACTACGACCTGCTCCAGCCATTGCATGTCGAATGGCCGGCCACTGATACGCTGCAAATGTTTGGCTACAGCTTCTGGCAAATCTATGTCGTCTGGCGATAATGACTCAAACAACGCTTGGGCATATTGAGGCACTGGCACAAAGGCTTTGCGCTGAGCTTTTGGCAGGCCTTTTAATAACGCGACTAACTTGTCTTTTAATAGGCCCGGCACTAACCACTGCAAATACTTAAGCGGCAGGCGCTTAAGCTGGCTAGCAGGCACCTGAATAGTGACGCCGTCTTGTTCATGATTAGGTTCAAAGTGATAGTTTAAAGGCCAACTCATAGATTTCCACACTAAACGATCTGGAAAGCTGTTGTTGTTAATGCCTTCGGCGCCGTGCTGCATTAGGTCTTCTTGGCTTAAAAACAAATACTCTGGCTGTGACCTTTCTTGAACCTTACGCCATGACTCAAAACTGGCCGCACTAACAATAGGTTCTTTAACCTCTGCCATTTTTCCATTATAGAAATCAAACAGCACTTGATCATCTACCAAAATGTCGCGTCGCCTAGACTTAGCTTCTAATGCTTCAATGTCTTCCACTAAGGCTTGGTTGTGGGCCAGAAACTTGCCTTTGGTGAGCAAATTATTTTGCACTAAACCTTCCATAACCAACAGCTGCTGGCACACTTCAGGGTCTATTTTTCCATAAGCAACTTTACGCTTACTGGCTAATACTAAGCCATACAAGCTTACTTGCTCAAACGCCATTACCTGGCCTTGGCGTTTATGCCAAGCTGGCTCGCTATAATTATATTTAAGCAAAGAACCTGCACTTTGCTCTACCCATGCAGGCTCTATTTTAGCAACACAACGGGCAAATAAACGTGAGGTTTCTACTAGCTCAGCCGCCATAATCCAGGCAGGTGGTTTTTTGGCAAGTGCAGACCCTGGAAAAAGCAAAAATTTACGTTGCCTAGGGCCGGCAAACTGGCCTTCTTCGTCTTTATGACCAATATGGCCTAATAAACCGGTAAGCAATGCCCTGTGTACGGCTTCGTAGCTTGCAAGCTGGGCATTAACCTTAAAACCCATTTGTTGGCACATTAACAATAGCTGGCGATGCACTTCTCGCCATTCGCGCATACGTAGGTACGACACAAAATGCTTGCTACACCAGTTACGTAATTGGCCTTGAGTCAGTTCTTGACGTTGATGTTCGTAGTCTTGCCACAGGTTTACCAAGCTTAAAAAGTCTGAATCTTTTTCTCGCCATAATAAATGCTGCTGGTCTGCCGCTTGTTGTTTCTCTTGCGGCCTTTCCCTTGGGTCTTGAATGGTGAGCGCGCTGGCAATAAGAAGTACTTCGTTTAATGCATTCCAATCATTGGCCGCCACTACCATGCGACCAATTCGTGGGTCTACCGGTAACCGTGCTAATTGCTTCCCTAAAGGGGTGAGCCTACGGTTGTCGTCTAAACCACCTAATTCTTGTAATAACTTAACGCCGTCATTTACAAAGCGGCTGTCTGGGGCATCTATAAAAGGGAATTGTTCTACAGGGCCTAATTTTAAGTCGTGCATCTGCAAGATGACCGACGCTAAATTAGTACGTAAAATTTCTGCATCAGTGAATTCTGAACGACTAATAAAGTCTGCCTCATCATATAAACGAATACAAATGCCGGCGGAAATACGGCCACAGCGTCCTTTACGTTGATTAGCGCTGGCTTGGGAAATAGCTTCTATAGGTAACCGCTGCACTTTAGAGCGATAACTATATCGACTCATTCTAGCGGTACCTGGGTCTATAACATATCTAATGCCAGGCACTGTGACAGACGTTTCTGCCACGTTGGTAGCTAATACGATACGCCGCCCTGTGGCCTTTCCTGAAGGCTGGAAAACCTTTTGTTGCTCACTAAAGCTTAAACGGCCATATAATGGCAGTATGTGCCAATGCTTCTGCTCTTGTTTACGCAAAAATAAAGCAATGTCTCGTATGTCTCGTTCACCCGGAAGGAATATAAGCACATCACCATTGTGCTGCTTACTTTGGCGTTCGTGTTGGTCTATTTCTTCCAGCGCGTGCTGAATGCCCGTTTGTACGTCTTGGTCCTGATCTGACTTAGACGCAAACAACGGCCTATACCAAACATCCACTGGAAATGTTCGTCCGCTCACTTCTACCACTGGGGCATTATCAAAGTGCGTACTAAAACGCTCAAGGTCTATGGTGGCGGATGTGATAATAAGTTTTAGATCATCTCGCCTTGCTAACAACTGCTTTAGATAACCTAATAAAAAGTCGATGTTTAAACTACGCTCGTGGGCTTCATCAACGATAATGGTGTCATATCGCAATAAATCGGGGTCTTGACGTGTTTCTGCTAACAATATGCCGTCTGTCATTAACTTAATGTGGCTTATGTCGCTTACTTGTTCTGTGAAGCGCACCTGAAAGCCTACTTGCTGGCCTAGCGGCACGTTTAATTCATCAGCGATGCGTTGCCCTACGGTTCTGGCTGCCAAACGTCGTGGCTGTGTATGGCCTATCATGCCGCCAACCCCACGCCCTGCTTCTAAGCAAAGCTTGGGTAGCTGGGTGGTTTTACCTGAGCCAGTTTCGCCAGCTAAAATCACCACCTGATGCTCACTAATCAATTTGACTAGCTTCTCACGTTCTCCACTGACAGGCAGTTGAGGTGGATACTCTAACTTGGGTAAGGCGTTTTTACGTTTCTGATAGATGGCTTGGCTTGATAACGCTTTAGCCTCGAACTGTTGCACTAGCTTGTCGCAAGGCTGACCACGCTTTTGGCGTTGGGCAATACGGTTGGACAATAGAGTAAGTTCAGCTTGGTCTTTGACCATGCAGTTAGAAAATGCAGAAGACATATAAAAAGAGGGATGATTTTAAAGTGCGCAGTTTAGCATACTATATGGGTGGTGGAATGCCTACAGCACGCATCCTTGCGAGCGAAGCAAAGCAATCCAAATGGATGATATTGGATTGCCACAGGCCTGTGGCCTTAGCACCTGTGGCCTTCGCAAGGACGAGGAAAGCGCTAAGCCCTTAAAGCGCGACGTAGAATTTTACCCACGTTGGTTTTAGGCAAATCATCTTTAAATTCAACTTCCTTAGGTACTTTGTAAGCCGTTAAGTTGGCACGACAATGAGCAATCACGTCAGCCTCGGTCAAACTAGGATCAGATTTAACCACAAATAACTTCACCGTTTCACCACTCACTTCGTTGGGAACCCCTACGGCAGCACACTCTAAGATACCAGGATGCTGGCTGCCGATGTCGTCTATTTCGTTAGGGTATACATTAAAACCAGACACAATAATCATGTCTTTAATGCGGTCAACTAATCGAATGAAACCATCTTCGGATAAAATAGCAACGTCACCAGTTTTAAACCAACCATCAGCATCGAGCACATTGGCTGTTGCTTCAGCTTGTTGCCAGTACCCTGCCATCACTTGTGGGCCCTTAACACAAAGCTCTCCTTCGTTATCGCAACCTAAATCAGCACCATCTTCAGCAATCACTTTAACTTGCGTCCCTGCAACCACTTTGCCAATAGTACCTATACGGATATCATCAGACGGGTTAATGGAAACTACGGGGGATGTCTCTGTAAGGCCATAACCTTCTTGTATGGTGCAACCTGTCACGCCTTGCCATATGTCGGCGGCACTGTGAGTAAGTGCCATACCGCCAGACATCGTTGTTTTAAGGTGAGAAAAATCTAGCTTTTTAAACTCATCATTGTTGCACAAAGCAACAAACAGAGTATTAAGCCCAGCGAATGAAGTAAAGTTGTGTTTGGCGAGCTCTTTTACAAAACCTGGAATATCTCTAGGATTAGGGATAAGTACCGTTTCGTGGCCCATGTCTGTCATTACTAAACTCATCATGAATGCGTAGATATGATACAAAGGTAAAGGCGAAATAACGACTTCGCGGTCACCATTCAAATCCTGTATTACCACGTCTCGTACTTGCATCATGTTAGCAACGAGATTTTGATGCAGTAGTTGAGCACCTTTAGATACACCTGTAGTACCACCGGTATATTGCAACACAGCGGTATCGTCTAAGGTAATTTCTACGGCTGTGGGTGCAGCTTTTTCACCCAGCGCTAACGCACTTCTAAAGCTTACTGCATTAGGCAACGAGTAGGCTGGTACAAGTTTCTTCACTCGCTTTACAACGGTGTTAATTAACAGTCGCTTTGCAAACGGATGCATGTCGGCTAATTCGGTAACTAATACCTTGGTGATGCCTGTTTTAGGTACAACAGCTTCTGCAAGGTGTGCCATGCCGGCATAAACCAATAATACCTTGGCCCCAGAGTCATTAAACTGATGTTCCATTTCACGGGCGGTATAGAGTGGATTGGTACTAACCACCACCATACCTGCTCGCATGGCGCCGAATACGGCAATAGGGAATTGTAATACGTTAGGCAATTGAATGGCGATTCGATCACCCACTTCAAGATCGGTGTGGTTTTGTAAGTACGATGCAAAATTGGCCGTTAGCCGATCCATTTCGGCATAAGAAAGGCTTTGCCCCATACAACTAAAGGCTGGCTTGTTAGCGTACTTTCCACACGCGTCCAAAAAAACATCAGGTACAGATTTATATTGGCCAAAGTCTACGCCAGCAATTTGAATCATAATAAGCCCTTTTATTGTTATTTATACTAACAGCCATGCTAATCAAACATGCGTTTGAAAACCAGCAAAACCTTCAAGTCATTTTTATTGGGGTGTGTCTAAGTACCTCATTTAGGCCAAAATAGCTGAAATAAAAAATTAAACCACAAACTACCTTAACGCCAAACCTTTATGCAGCACCAACATATCACCAGGATGTAGCGTATGCCAAGTCTCATTGTCTGTTAAAGGCTGGGTTGCCACAACAGATACAATATCGTTCGGCGTGGTCTCTTGGCCAAAATCCACATTAACATCAGCGTCACTTAAGCAGGCCTCCCCAAAGGGTGCTCTACGAGTGATCCAACTTAGCTTAGTGGAGCAGAAACAATACAGATGGTCTCCATCGGAAAGCAGCATATTAAACACACCTAAGGTCTTTAAATACTGACACCTGTGTTGCAAGAAATATCGCACGACAGTTGTATCCATGGGTGGTTTAGGAAAAGCAGTGCGCAATTCACCTAACAACCAACAAAATACATGCTCGCTATCTGTATCACCTACGGGTAAGTAGTGGCTTAAAGACAAACTAGACGTATCAGTAAGCTGCCCATTATGAGCAAAGGTCCAATGCTGGCCCCAAAGTTCTCTTTGGAACGGATGGGTATTTTCTAAACTAGTGTTACCCACATTGGCTTGGCGTATGTGGCTAATCACAATGTGCGATTTCATGGAATGACGCTGAACTAAGCGCGCAACTTCAGAGTTAGAACTTGGCTGTGGGTCGTGAAAAGATCGACAGCCTTTACCTACATAAAAGGTAATGCCCCAACCATCACGATGAGGACCAGAACCGCCACCACGCTGCATAAGCCCTGTAAAGCTAAAACAGATATCTGTAGGCACATTAGCACTCATGCCTAAAAGTTCACACATAGGGTTGGCTCCAAGCCTCACTTACTGACTAAATTTAGCTACCATTATCTGGAAGCTACCCCATTTGCTCAAGGACTATTTTTAGTTTAGCGTCAATTAGGCGTTATTTATGATTTATCTGCTTGCTTTGATGTTCGACGTAAAATAAACAATAAAAGCAGCAACACAAGGCCTACCCCACCAACGATTAGCCACCACCAATAGGTAGACTGAAGTGTTTCAGCTTGGCTATCCCGGGTGTTATTAGTGTTTTCTTTTACCACTACTGTGGACATTGCAGGAGTTTTTTCTGGAGATATTTTTGCAGGGATGATGAGTTTGTTTTTTAGTTTTTCAACCAAGTTTGAAACCTGACTCGCAGCCGGTTTTGGTGCAATGTCGGCTGCTATAACCGTAGCTGACTGCTCTTCCATAAGCGCCTGTAGCGCTGGTGACGCAATCTCGTTACTTACTACCAGTACTTCAATTTCACTTTCAACGCTAGACGCCACTTCAGTAATCACCGCTACTTCTTGTGCCGCAGGCATGCTAATGGTGTTTTGTGAGGCTGTCACTGCGGCAACTAAAGGGTGCACCCTGAGGCTGCGGGTAATGGTACGCATTATTTGACCATTACTTACTGAGATAGTTAAGCCATACATGCCAACATTATTGAGTACAGGTAAGTGCATGCGCGTTTTTACATCTAATAAAAATGCTTGCTGTTGTTTAAACACTTCTTCATTTGCATGGGTCATGGTCACTTCAAGATTAAAGCCTTTAAGCTGTTCAGCAGCCAACAGGCTGCCTTGCGCGTTCGCAAGTTGTACATCTATATAACTCCGCTGACCTACTTTTATATTTTGGTGGCTTTGTTGCAGTAGTATTTGTAACTGCCCCTCCACATTGATACGCACCAAAGTAGCAGCATCACTTATTAATGCCCATGTACCTGGCGTTGGGTTGGTAATTGTAATCACTTCATGGGTTGATGATGACTGCCATTGCTGGTTAGTTGAGGCCTGCTCTTTACCAAAAACACGTTGCTTGCCACCCTTAAGGTTTATATTTTCGTCGCCATTTTTTTCCACTACAATAGTTATAGACTCAACGCCCTGCTGCACTTGGAAGGATTGTTCAGAGCGTTTAACAGGAACTTGTTGGGTAACCACCGTATTGTCCAAGGCTCTTAAGAATATATCTAGCAGTTCATCAGCATTAACTGCCACTTCAAACAAGCCATCTGTACGTTGGGCCATGGCGCTTAGGGTAGACTCATCCGCTTTATGGGATAAACCAATAGTATGTACACGAGCACCCGCATTAATATATTGCTGTAATATCGGCTCTAACAATGCTCTGCGGGCGCGCGCGTTCTCGTGCGCATCTTTGCTCACATCAACCATACCATCAGTCAATAATATTACATGTAACTGCCGGCCTTGTGCTTGGTCTTCAGCGCTAAATGCAGCTGCTTTAAGTGCCGCGCCTATGTCGGTGAATTGACCTGTAGATGAGATTTTTTGCGCTGCGATAGAGGCTTGTTGTTGCCATTGTGCATTAACAATGCCGTATGGAACGATCACTGTAGGGTTGTTTGCAAATTGCCACACACCGGCTTTGCTGCCCGTAGGGAGTACTTGCGTTAATACTTGTAAGGCTGGAATACGCAAGTTATTTGGGTCTGTCTTTTGCATACTGCCAGACACATCAATCAACACTCGAATATCCATTTGATTAGATAGCGATTGGCTTATTACCGGCTGGCTAACAGCCATAGCGATGATGAAAAGAGCAGCACTTACACTCCGTGTAATATGAAACTTGAACATTGATTCAAACCCAAAATATTATTATTTTTTATATCACTTACCTTAACACAATCTAAGACTACTGCACTAAGTAGCTCTTAATTAGAGAACGAAACCGAAACCACATTTACTCACCAAGTTGTTGAATTTCAATGATGTGTTCGCCCCAACGACTCTCAGGCACTTTGGCTTCAGATACCGCCCATTTACGCACGGTCATACCGGCTTTTACGGTAGATTTTGGGTCACCCGTTACTAGCGGATGCCAATCCGGTAAATCTTTACCTGCATCTACTCTCCTATAACCACATGTTTCGGGTAACCAGTTGAACTCTGCCACAGTATCGGGGGTAACCAAGGTGCAATCAGACACTTTATCTTGGCGCGTTTCATACACGCTACACTTGCAAGATTTAAGGTCTAGGTATCGGCACGCCACACTGGTGTGGTACATCAATGGCAGGTCATCTTCAATTAATTTTTGTAAACAACAACGGCCACAGCCGTCACAAAGGGACTCCCATTGTTCACTGGTCATCTCTTTGGGTGCAGTTGTTTTCCAAAACCCTGTTTGGGTTGGTTTTTGTGCTGAGTCGGCCATAAAGTCTACCTTAGCTATAATAATTAGTAGGTGGGGTTAACAGGGGTTTTATACAGATCTAGCATGTATTTCTCACGCACTGGAGGCATCTGTAAATAGTAGCCCTTCTCATCAATATCAGACAATATATCTTCTGCCTTAGCTCTCGCAAATTTTTTGTCAGCCGTAAGCAGCATATCCATACGGTGCTCTGGCTTGCCAAATAAGGACAGCAAGTCTTCTGGCACTAAGCTTAAAGCTTTGGTTTTATCCACGTACAAGTACATTTCGTCTTTCTTTTTACTGCGATAAATTGAGCAAATAATACGCTTTTGGCTCATTAGAGTGCCCCTTGGATATGGTTGTATTCGATAGTGATCGCTTCTACAAGAAACTCTGCTCTCCACCCCTGCCAGTTATTGGGCAAGGTAAACGGCTGCTTTTTACGTAACCCTTCAAACAACTCTAATAATTCTTTTTTGCGACCCATTAATTGCACTTGAACACCGGCATTCTCTGCCTGATTTGTAACCACTTTATGCAAACGCTTGTAGTCTGCATTTTCATTTTTAGACAGAGGCTGCTGCACTCCTGGCAACACTTCTGATGATGCCAGCATAATAGACAACCATTGCTTTCCATATCGCCTTAAACTACTTGGGCGCATATCCTGACACTGGCCAATTTCATTTAAATCCACAGGGTTTGTACGAGCCATTTCAATAAGACTACTGTCTTTCACTACAAAGTTCTTTGGCCTGTTCTCGCTACGGGCTACGCCTTCTCTCCATGCGGCTAAGGCACGTAAGCGGCCTACAGCTTTACCCTGTAAGCGCCATGCATTCTTCATTTGGGTATAGGCCATTTCTGGAGCAATAGGCACTTTAGGTTGCGCCAAACGCTGCATGTCTTCCAAAAACCACTGCCACACGCCTTTGTCTTTTAAGCGCTGTGCTAAGATGTCATAACACTGCATTAAGTGGGCCACATCCATAGCCGCATAATGACATTGAGAGTCTCGCAACGGCCGTTGTAGCCAATCAGAACGAGTTTCTCCTTTGTCTACAGTCTCCCCTAGCAAATCCAATACTAAGCTTTGGTAACCAGGCGACAACCCCATGTCTACAAAAGCGGCGGCAATTTGTGTATCTGCCATAGGTGTAGGACGTAATTCAAGCCAATTTTGAAACAGCTCTAAGTCTTCACTACAAGCATGCATTACCTTAAGGGTGTCAGGGTCTGTTAATAACGTTTGCAGAGGCACCCAATCGTCAATAGTTAACGGGTCTACTAAAAAGGTTTCCCCTGCTGCTGCGAGCTGCACAAGACCTGGGATAGGGTAAAAGGTATCTACCCTCACAAACTCCGTATCCACTGCAATAGCTGGAGCTTGGATCAGTTTTTGGCAAGCCAATTTAAGGCCTTCGTTGGTATCAATATATTGGTAATCAAGTGACATAATTTAGGTGTAACTCTTGCGTCCGGCAAAGGCGTGAGCCAAAGTGCCGCTATCAACATACTCTAGTTCCCCGCCTATGGGTACTCCATGGGCTATACGTGTAACATTAATAGCTTGGGTATCTAGCTGCTGACAAATTAATTGGTGAATAAAATGGGCGGTTGCGTTGCCCTCTATCGTAGGATTGGTGGCGATGATCACTTCGGTGATAGGTGTGCTGCTTTGACTAGCATTCTCAAGGCCCTCACCACTCAGACGAGAAATTAACACGTCTAACCCAAGTTCATTGGGCCCAATACCATCCATGGGTGAAAGGTGGCCCATGAGTACAAAATACAAACCCTCAAAACCTGCACCTTGTTCGATAGCCAAAACATCTGCTGGTGTTTCTACTACGCACAACACACTAGAATCTCGCTCTGGATGGCTACATATACGGCACACAGATACTTCGCTATGGGTTCTGCATTGTTCACAGCTACCCACTTTATCAAGCGCAAGGTTCAAGCTTTTCGCTAGCGCCGCCCCGCCTTCACGGTTGCGCTCTAATATATGTAATGCCATACGCTGAGCCGATTTACGGCCTACACCCGGCAAGCATTTAAGAGACTCAATAAGATCATCAATAAGAGGGCTAAATGACATGAATTTAAACCTATAGTTTACTTAAAATGGCATTTTAAAACCGGCAGGCATACCCATGCCAGCGGTCATGTCAGACATATTGCTTTGGCTTGCCTGCTCTACTTTACGTACTGCATCATTAACTGCAGCTGCCAGTAAGTCTTCTAACATTTCTTTGTCTTCTGACAATAATGAATCATCCAGTTGCACACGCTTCACATCATGACGCCCTGTCATGACTACTTGTACCAAACCAGCACCAGAAGAGCCTACAAACTCTGCTTTGGCTAAATCTGCCTGCGCTTGTTGCATTTGTTCTTGCATTTTTTGGGCTTGTTTCATGATGTTGCCCATGCCGCCTTTCAACATATTAATTTCTCGGTCATTAATCTAATATTTTTTAATTTTCAATAGGGTTAACAGGTAACACACTATTAATGTCTAGCTGGCCATTAAAAGCTGTTGTTAAACTGTCCACATTAGGGTCATTTTGTAATGACGTAATGGCTTGGTCTTGATGTTCTGTTTCTCGCCTGTGGCGATTAGCAAATGGAGTTTCAGTTTGAGCTTGGCCAACATTAATTATCAGTTGCAAATCACAGCCGAACAACTCTTCCAAAGCCAAACGAATACGGCCTTGATGGGTGTCGTTAAACATACTGCTATGGCCTTGCTCCAAAGTAAACTGTAACTGAGTGTTTTGTCGGTTAATAAATACCATATTAGCGGCAATACTGTGGGTCATGCCAGATAAATTAAGGTCGTTAAATACTTGAATCCAGTTATTTTCGTTTAAATCGTCTAACGCCCAATTATTACTGCGCTTTTCTGGAGTTGCTTCCACTACTACTGTGGGCACTTGTTCCTGCAATGGCTCTGAAGCTTTTGGCTGTACTTGTTCTTGCTCTTGCTGTAAGTATTCGGGTACTTGCTGCTGCGACTGTTCTGCTACTTCCTGAACAGGGGATTCGTCCCAAGGTGGTGATTCCATTACTGAGGCCACTATTGACTCAGACTCTTGTTGCGCTGCTGGCTTTTGCTGTGGAACGGCTAGTACTGGTTTAGCTTCCGGCGGCGTTGGCAATATTGGTGGCTGAGATTCCTGCTGAGGCTCTAAATCTGGCTGAGGCTCTAAATTTGGCTGAGGCTCTAAATTTGGCTGAGGCTCTACTAGACGCTGAGGTTCTACCGCTACCGTATGCATTTGACCAGCATGTTGCTGAGGCCTAAAGGCGAGCATACGCAACAATGCCATTTCAAACCCAGCTTGTAAATCTGGCGCCGCCTCTAGGTCTTTACGGGCCATAATGCCCATTTGATAGAATAACTGCACATCTGCTGGGCTTATATTTAGAGCTAACTCTAACACCTTAGCTTTATCAAATTGCACAGAAACAGGCGCATCAGGTAATACCTGACAAATGGCCACCTGGTGTAACAAACTCAAGAGGTCTTCTAGGGCTACAGAAAAATCCTGCCCCAGCTCTGCAAGCTCTCCAATAGTCTTAAGTAGCTCAGAAGCGTTACCTTGTTGTAACTGGCTAACTATGGCAACCACTTTACCTTGGTCAATGCTGCCTAGCATTTGATTAACCGAAGATTCGGTTAAGTCTCCACCACAAAAAGCAATGGCCTGATCCGTAAGGCTCAAGGCGTCACGCATACTGCCTTTAGCTGCGCGGCCAAGTTGCCACAGTGAAGCTTCTGCAAAGGGAATAGCTTCACTGGTAAGAACGTTGCGTAAATGCCCTGCCACTTGTTCGGCTGGCATATTCTTTAGGTTAAATTGTAAACACCTAGAAAGTACCGTAATCGGAAGCTTTTGTGGATCTGTAGTAGCTAATAGGAATTTTACGTGTGGCGGTGGCTCTTCCAGGGTTTTAAGCAACGCATTAAAACTACTGGTAGAAAGCATGTGTACTTCGTCTATTAGATAAACCTTAAAACGGCCTCGAGTAGGCGCGTATTGCACGTTATCTAGCAACTCTCTTGTATCTTCTACCTTAGTTCGCGATGCCGCATCCACTTCAATTAAATCAACAAAACGGCCTTCAGTAATCTCAACACAGCTAGAACACACACCACAGGGTGTGGAGCTGACGCCCTCTTCACAGTTAAGGCAGCGTGCCAATATTCGGGCAATGGTGGTTTTGCCAACACCACGAGTGCCTGCAAACAAATAAGCATGATGCAAACGCTGCTCATCTAGGGCATGAACCAATGCGCGCAGCACATGCTCTTGCCCCACCATAGTGTGGAAATTCTGGGGTCGCCATTTACGGGCTAAAACCTGATATGCCATGCCGCGTGCACTCGCTCAA
>JAWUYU010000019.1:0-20575 GCA_034110645.1 Pseudomonadales bacterium | reverse complement strand
CAGTGGTTCGTAGATACGGTAGGTTTCTTGGCGAATAATAGTGCCTACACCAAATATCTCATATACGGTAATGGTGGCTGCTAGTGGCGTGGCTTTAAGAGTGAGTACCATTTCACCAGCAAGGGTGGGTAATACATTTTGAAAAGCCCGTGGTAGCCATATACGGCGTAACAATTGAAAACGGCTCATGCCACTGGCAATACCTGCTTCTAGCTCACCTTTAGGTACGTTTTGAAACGCCCCTCGCATTATTTCACCTTCGTAGGCTGCCACACTTAGGGTAAAGGCGACTATGGCGTAAGGAAAGGCATCGCGTAAATAAGGCCATAAAAAGCTCGTACGTATACCGTCAATATAAGGGAATATGGAGCCAAGTCCGTAGTAAAGTAACCACAGCTGAATCAATAACGGCGTACCTCTAAAAGTGGTGCAAAAGGCTCTCGCCGGTAAAGAAAAAATCCGTGGCCCAGTCACTTGCCCTAAGCCAATAGGAATTGCGAGGAGCATGCCAAAAAATACCGAAATCAATAGCAGTTGTATAGTAAGCCATGTGCCGGTCAATAATTTAGGGGCGTATTCGCCTAGCCAGTACCATTCCATGTTAATGTCCTAAGCTAGTCATACCGCGGGTTGAGCGGCGTTCTAACCACTTAAATCCGAGGTTAGAAATGAGGGTGACGGATAAATAAATGGCTGCTGCAATTAAAAAGAACTCTAAGTAATAACGTGTAGTACCTGCGGCTAAACGAGTGGTGAGCGTGAGTTCTTGGAATCCAACAACGGCTAATAGAGCGGTGTCTTTAGTAACAATAAGCCATAGGTTAGACATACCTGGTAGTGCCAGAGGGATCATTGCCGGGATGGTGATGCGTCGAAATAATGTGAAGCGAGACATACCAAAAGCTCGGCCTGCTTCTAACTGACCTTTAGGGATGGCTTGTAAGGCACCACGGATTACTTCTGTAGAATAAGCCCCTTGTACCACGCCCAAAACTACAATGCCTGCCACCAAACCACTGATATCAATGGGCCTGTAACCCAAGCTCATGAGTAGTTCGTTAATTAGGGCAGTGCCTGCGTAATAGAGTAATAGAATAAGTACTAGTTCTGGTACTGCGCGTACCAAAGTGGTGTAAGTCCCAAGTAAAAATCGAGTGACTGGGCCGCCGTTTATCTTACCTAATGCGCCAGCAAAACCTATGCTGGTGCCTAAAAAATAAGCCCCCAAAGCGATTTCTAGTGTAGCTAACAACCCATAAAACAAGTTGTCGCCCCAGCCCATATCTGAAAATTTTAGTATGTTAAGGAATTCTAGAAATGCGTCCAAGGGAGTCCTTTAGGTTAAAACTAGCAGTCAAAACTAAGCGCGGCTGTGGATTGCTTCGCTGCACTTGCAAAGACGGTGTTGTTGTCATTGCCACAGTATTGTTGTCATTGCGAAGCCTGCAAGGCTGTGGCAATCCATAAACCGCAGTGGTGGGTTGCTGCGCTAGCAAAGACTATGCTGCTGTCTTTACTAGCGACAAAGCAATTATTTAACCGCCGTAAATGTCGAAGTTAAAGTAAGGTGCAGAGATCTTATCAAAGGTGCCATCGGCACGAATTTGATCTATAGCTGCGTTAATCTTGGCTTTAAGATCAGAACCTTTACGTAAACCAACACCAACACCAGGGCCAAAGATACTTACATCATGTAAGTCGCCTTTGATTTCACAGCACTGGCCTTCGTTAGACTGCAAGAATGGCTGCATGGCCATGCTGTCGCCAATCACGGCGTCTAATCGACCAGCAAACAAGTCTTGGTTGTGCTCGTCAAAGTTTTGATAAGACTTAACCGTGGCGCTGCCCATGTGAGCTTCTACATAGTTAGCGTGGGTTGTTGCCACTTGAACACCTACAATCATACCGCTAACACTGGCAGCATCTGCACTAATGTTTGATTCTTTTGGTGCCACAATAACGGCAGGCGTATTGTAGTACTTGTTAGAGAAATCAATGGTCTTCATGCGTTCTTCAGTAATCGACATGGAGTTGATAATGGCATCAACTTTGTTGGAGGTTAATGCTGGAATAAGGCCGTCCCATGCTGTTTTAACCCATACGCAGTCTTCATTCATAGCTGCACAGATGGCTTCGGCAATTTCAATTTCCCAGCCTTCTAAATTACCAGAAGCACTTTCGGCAGAAAAAGGCAGATAAGGTGCTGGGTCTATACCAATGCGCATTTCGGCTTGGCTAATACCAGCGACTAATACTAAAGAGGCTGCAGAGCCTAATAGAAGGTTTTTGATCTTTTTCATAATGGTTTTTCCTTGTTTTTATTAGTTTGTTTTTTATTGTTAGTTAATGCTACTTACAAAGGCCCGACAACGGGCGCTTTCGGATTCGTTAAACACTTTTTTTGGGCTGCCTTGCTCCTCTATGCGGCCCTCATGTAGAAACATCACTTGATTTGATACGTCCCGCGCAAAACGCATTTCGTGGGTCACCATAATCATGGTGTTTCCCTCTTCGGCAATGCTTCGTATTACCTTAAGTACTTCGCCCACCAGTTCTGGGTCTAATGCCGAAGTAGGCTCGTCAAATAACATCATTTTTGGCTGCATGGCTAAAGCGCGAGCAATAGCGGCACGCTGTTGTTGTCCACCAGACAAGTGCATGGGGTACGCATCTCGTTTATCCCATAAACCTACACGGTTTAGCAAGCGCTCGGCTTCATCTATTGCTTGGGCTTTATCCATGCCTAAAACGTGAATAGGGGCTTCTATGATGTTTTTAAGAACGGTTTGGTGCTGCCATAAATTAAAGTTTTGAAACACCATGCCCATGTTAGTGCGTAAGCGTTGAATTTGCTTTTGGTGGGTAGGGCGTAAGATATGGCCTTGTTGATCTCGTTTGAATTCAATGGCTTCGTCACCGATAGTGATAGTCCCTTGGCTTGGCAGTTCCAATAAATTTAAACAACGTAAGAAAGTAGATTTGCCAGAACCACTGGAACCAATAATGGACCAAACTTCGCCATCTTTGGCGCACATAGAAATGCCTTTAAGCACTTCATTAGCACCAAAAGATTTATGTAAGTCTTCAACCTTCAGGGCGTTATTGGGTTGGGGTTGCGTGGGCATTAATATGGCCTTAGTGTTTTTATTCTTATTGTACGACCGTTCAATAATAGGTAAGCCGTGGTAGTTAGTCAACCTTAGCATGAATATCTAAAGTGGCTATGTGGGTTGAAAATAGAGAGGTTTAATCGGCTAGGCTTTACTTCGCCTTAGCATGTTTGTAGCATTACACTAATTGAACGGTCGTTTAATACTGTGTTCATAATGCCAGTACCGTTACTAAAATACTGCCGAACTGTTATTAAAGCGCTGTTATCGCTCACTATAAGGAAATACCCCATGGCCAATTTTGGTTGCCAGTCTATGTCTTTACCTCTTAAGCGTGTATTAATGCGCACGCCAAAAAATAGCTTACTAAACGCTGATCCTAAACAGTGGCACTATGGCCCCACGTTTAATGGGGCTAAGGCGTTGGAGCAATATGAGGTGTTTCGTAGTTTAGTGGAAACCTGTGGTACAGAAATTATCTATATTGAAGACCACGATGATGGCTTAGCCGACTCTATGTTTACTCATGACCCATCACTAATGAGTGACCATGGTGCTATTATTCTTAATATGGGTAAGCCGTTACGTAAGTCAGAGCCTGCTCTGCATGAAAAAGCTTATGTAGACGCAGACATCCCTATTTTGGGACGAGTGCAAGGTGATGGAAAAATTGAAGGTGGGGACTGTATTTGGTTGGATCAAAATACCCTTGTTGTAGGGCGAGGTTTTCGTTCTAACCAAGTGGGTATAGACCAACTGAATGCTATGTTGAACCCCTATGGCGTTAATGTATTAGGCTTTGATTTGCCCGTGTGGAATGGTGCAGAAGCGTGTTTGCATTTGATGTCGGTGATTTCACCTTTGGCTCCTAAACTGGCGTTAATTCATGCGCCTTTAGTACCCACGGCCTTGTACCAGCTCATGCAGACTATGGGAATCGAGTTGATCGAAGCGCCCAATGAGGAGTTTATAAATAGCAGCGGCCTTAACCTTAACGTGCTGCCTACTTCACCTTGTAAGTGTATTATGATTGAAGGTTTTCCTGGCACCAAGGCCGCTATGGAAGCGGCAGGTTGTGAGGTGAAAACATTTATTGGTGATGCTCTGTGTATTGCTTGTGAGGGTGGACCAACTTGCTTAACCCGACCCATTTATAGAGCTTAGCGGCCTATAAAAAATTGATGCAATGGTGGCATGAT
Source organism: Pseudomonadales bacterium (assembly GCA_034110645.1). Lineage (GTDB taxonomy): Bacteria > Pseudomonadota > Gammaproteobacteria > Pseudomonadales > Balneatricaceae > Njordibacter. The sequence continues at coordinate 16,266 of JAWUYU010000019.1, read as the reverse complement.
TTGAGGCATTTCAACACCAAGCTCCTGTGCTGCGTGGGTAGGCCAGTAAGGATCGCGCAGCATTGCCCTAGCTAGCAAAACGATGTCGGCCTGGCCATTAGCAATAATACCCTCCGCTTGTTGAGCTTCGGTAATTTCACCTACAGCCATGCTCATCAAGCCCGTACTTTGGCGTAGGTCTGCGGCCATACCAACTTGTTGAGCGATACCGCCATTAATAGACCCGCGGGCAGCTGGTGTGGCTCCACCAGAACTACAGTCTATTAAGTCTACTCCTAAGTCTTGAAGCCATGAGGCCACTTGAATATTGTCTTCTACGCTAAGTCCGCCTTCTACCCAGTCGGTCATAGAAAGTCGTACAGATAAAGGCAAGCCTTGAGGCCAAACTGCTCGCACTTTTTCTGTGGTTTCTAATAACATGCGGGCACGGTTTTTAAGGTTGCCACCGTAGCCGTCTGTGCGTGTATTAACCAAGGGCGACAAAAAGCTATGTAACAAGTACCCATGGGCGCAATGTACTTCTAAAAACTGATAACCGGCTTCTAGCGCCCGTTTAGCTGCTGCTACAAAAGCGTTTTGTACTTGCTCTATGTCGTCTTGCTGCATTGGTTTAGGGGCTTTCCATAAGCGAGTGCCATCCTCATCAAATGGCTGGTCGGTAGGGCCTACTGTGTCCCAGCCGCCTTCTGCATCTTTCAGTTGTTGCCCACCTAACCATGGCTGGGCACTGCTGCCTTTGCGACCAGCATGAGCCAATTGTACGCCAGGCACGGCTCCTTGGCTTTTAATGAATGCGGTAATGGGTTTTAAGGCTTCAACTTGCGTATCGTTCCACAGGCCCATGCATGCTGGAGTAATACGCCCTTCTGGTAACACTGCAGTGGCTTCGGTTATAACAAGCCCAGCACCACCTACGGCTTTAGACCCAAGTTGTGACATATGCCAAGCTTGAGCAACGCCATCTACGGCTTGATATTGGCACATGGGCGCCACACCTATACGGTTACGTAAGGTGATGTCTTTAATCGTTAGGGGGGTGAATAGATGTGACATTGTGGGGCTTCCGATTGGAGATAACAGTTCAGTGGTTTAAATGCAGTGGCTAAAGTGCCGTATTTACAGTGCCGTAACTAAACTGCTGTGACAGTTACAATGGGCAAGACCATGACATGGTCCATACGTGGGGTCAATGAACTTCACTTTGCTACTAAAGAAAAGATTTATTTAGATTTGCTTAACGATAGCTTTTGGTTTTATTATCGAGCTTTTGAGAACACGATTATGAATATAGCTCGCCATCAAACCAACGAACGCACCAGTAAAGTTGTAGTGCACAACAACGTAGCTTATTTATGTGGCCAGGTTGCTGCCGACGCAGATACAGATATTACCGAGCAGACTCAAACCATGTTGGCCAAAGTAGATGAACTATTAATTAGTGTAGGGACCGATTCAACGCGTATGTTGTCTGCCACTATATATTTAAAATCAATGGATGATTTTGCTGCCATGAACCTGGTATGGAATGCCTGGGTGCCCACTGGCCATGCACCTGCAAGAGCATGTGTTCAAGCGGCTATGGCTAGGTCTACACTGTTGGTTGAGATTTCTGTTACCGCTGCGTGTTAATACATAGTACCAGTTATATGATGCATCGATTGGCCATGACGCTGTTTGTGGTAGGTGTGAGCGCGCCTGTTACGGCTACTTTGACTACAGCGTCTGATTATCATCAGCAAGGTGAGTTGGTAATTGGCCAAGTTGACCCTGGTACAGACGTGTGGCTTGACAGCGTACAACTAAAAGTAACAGATGATGGTGTATATGTATTTGGTTTGGGCCGTAATGCTGTGCCAACATTAACCTTGAAAACCACCCTGAATAATACCCACACAAAAACTGTAGTGTTGGTTATGCAACGCAACTACGTAGAACAAAAGATTGATGGTTTACCAAGTAAAAAGGTTACCCCTAAGGGCGATGAATCGGTTAACAGCATACGCTTAGACAACCAAAAAATTGGTAAAGTAAGGCAAACCTTCTCCCGAACCCATTGGCTAGATCAACAATGGATACAGCCCATTGAAGGTAGGATAAGCGGAGTGTTTGGTTCACAACGCATTCTTAACGGCATTGCAAAGAATCCGCATAATGGTGTGGATATTGCCGCAGCCGAAGGCACTAATATAATTGCACCTTTAACTGGGCGGGTGGCTCTAGTCCATGAAGATATGTTTTACACGGGTAAAACCGTCATGTTGGATCATGGCTTAGGTGTTACCAGCGTATACGCGCATATGCAGCACATAGAGGTAACTGAAGGGCAAGTGGTTAAACAAGGGCAGGTGTTGGGCCAAGTAGGCCAAACTGGCCGCGCTACTGGCCCACACTTGCACTGGGGTGTCACTTGGAAAAAGACCCACGTAGACCCTCAGTTGTTAGTGGACTAAATGATGTTGGTAAACTTTAGGTAAACTAAGAGCTTAGTCAAATCGCTTCAAGCGCATACAGCGCAATCGATTGTCTTTTACCACCAACTGGTGGTACAAAGCGTCACCAAGTATGAGCAAGTAATACGAGAACCAGTAGTTTGGTAACAATGCCATGAGCTGAGTGAGTAGACAGATGGTTAGAGCTTTCCGGCAGAACGTTTTTGCTCCGAGCTTAGGCGTTTCTATTGGTGGCAGTCTGGATTATTTTTGTAGTCGCTAAGCTAACTATCCTCTCTTTTTTAGAATTAAATGCCAAATATGTAGGATGTATGCCTCTGTTTCTGGTCATGTTAAGGTGACCTTTGAATTTGGGGCTGCTTATTGTTAAGTCGAAAATCAGCAACAAGTGTAGGATGTAATTATATTCAACTGCAGTAGAAGAGGCTAATATAGATGCAAGATGTGTGTGTTTTTTGTGGTTCTAGTCCTGGTGAAGACCCTGTGTTTATGCAATCTGCAAAGGCGTTAGGAGAGGCCATTGGTAAAGCGTCAATGGGATTGGTTTATGGCGGTGCTCATGTTGGCCTAATGGGGCAGGTGGCAGATGCAGTGTTGGCAGGAGGGCAAAAAGTAGTGGGTGTGATCCCTCAATCGTTTGCACATAAGGTTTCTCATTCAGAGCTTACAGAATTACACGTAGTGGATTCTATGCATACCAGAAAAGCCATGATGTTTGAATTGGCGGACGCTTGCATCGCTTTGCCAGGCGGTTTTGGCACCTTAGAAGAACTAACAGAGGTGCTAACCTGGGCGCAACTAGAATTGCACCAAAAACCTATTGGTTTACTTAATATTAATGGCTATTATGACGCGTTGTTAGCATTTTTTGACCAAGCAGTTTTAGCTGGTTTCATTAAACCTCAGCACTTAGAGTTGTTAATCGTACATCACGACCCCACTGAGTTACTAAAGCTGCTGGAAGACTATAAACCGAAGCATGTCACTAAGTGGTCCCATTAATCAAAGTTGCTAAATAGATAAGAGACATTTGTATGATCGATAGTAAAAAGTTTTATATCAATGGTGCATGGGTTGCGCCCTTGACGGGTAGTGAGTCAGGCCGTGAAATGGACGTGATAGATCCGTCTACTGAACAAGTATGTGCTGTTATTTCAATCGGAGGCCAAGCCGACACAGATGCCGCTGTAGCGGCAGCTAAAGCCGCTTTAGATGGCTGGAGCCAAACTTCAAAGGCTCAGCGTGTAGCATTACTAAAGAATTTTTTGGAAATATATCAGTCTCGCAATGAAGAAATGGGTCATGCCATCAGTCAAGAGATGGGAGCGCCAATCGATATGGCCTTAACCTCTCAAGCTGCATCAGGGTCTGGACACACCAAAGGCTTAATTAGAGAGCTAGAAAAGTTTGAGTTTGAGCGGGTATTAAATGAACGCTCACCTAACGACAGAATCATGTATGAAGCCATTGGTGTGTGTGCCTTGATCACGCCTTGGAACTGGCCTATGAACCAAGTGAGCCTAAAAGTGATTGCAGCAATGGCTGCCGGTTGCACTATGGTACTTAAACCATCTGAAATTGCGCCATTATCAAGTTTAGTATTTGCCGATATGATGCACGAAGCAGGTATCCCTGCAGGTGTATTTAATATGGTCAATGGTGATGGTGTGGGTGTAGGCTCTCAACTCACTAGTCACCCAGACGTAGATATGGTGTCTTTTACTGGTTCCACTAGAGCTGGTGCTCTTATTTCTAAAAATGCTGCAGATACTGTTAAACGGGTGGCTTTGGAACTGGGTGGCAAAGGCGCTAACATTGTATTTGCCGATGCTGATGAAACAGCTGTTGCACGTGGTATTGACCACTGCTTTAACAACACTGGGCAATCTTGTAACGCGCCTACACGTATGTTGGTAGAGCGAAGCTTTTACGACCAAGCCGTAGCCATTGCCACTGCTGTAGGCGCAACGGTTCAAGTGGGCAGGGCGGCAGACCATGGCCCTCATCTTGGGCCTGTGGTATCTGAGCTGCAGTACAGCAAAATTCAAGCACTCATTAAAGTAGGTATTGATGAAGGTGCTCGCGTTATTGCAGGCGGTCTAGGTAAGCCAGAAGGTTTAGAGACAGGTTACTTTGTGAAACCCACCATTTTTGCAGACGTAAACAACGACATGCAAATTGCTCGTGAGGAAGTATTTGGCCCAGTGTTATGCATAATCCCTTTTGATACTGAAGAAGAAGCCATTGCCATTGCTAATGACACTGTTTATGGATTAACCAACTATATTCAAACTCAAGACAGCGCCAAGGCTAACCGCATTGCTCGTCGTTTACGTTCTGGCATGGTAGAAATGAACGGCACTTCAAGGGCTTCTGGTTCTCCATTTGGCGGTTATAAACAATCAGGTAACGGCCGTGAAGGTGGTGTTTGGGGGTTAGAAGACTTCCTAGAAGTGAAGTCTATTAGTGGCTGGAGTAACGATTAAGGCTGTTAAGGTTTCCGTTCCCGTTCCCGTTACAGTTACAGTTACGGCCACGGCCACAGCCACAGCCACTTAATTTATCTGCACAAGCCTAGGTAGCTGCCTTTTAATCAAGGTTATAAAGCTAAGAGTCTAGGCTTTTGTATTACACTATTTAGAACTCATCTATGCTTATCACACTCCCCGATTACCGCCGTATTTATTCCACCATTCATTCCCTGTTAGTTGCCGATGCGGTCAATAGCCATGAAGCAAGTCTACTGTTTAGTGTGTATGGTGCACAAATACTAAAACGTCATTACGGCATAGCTGCGCAGCCAGTGGTGGGTTCTTCAGCGTATCACTTGGGCTTACAGGCTAAGATTCTGGCCTTTGGTGAATACCAGTCTGGACACTTAAAAAGTAGTGAAAGTCAGCACCATTGTTGGGTTGAAGCCGGTGGGTGGATAATCGATTTTATGGCGCCTTTGTTTCCAGTGCTGGTTAAGCGAGCGAGAAAAGAGACAAAAATTGAGCCATGGATGATGCAAAAATCGATGTCAAAAGCGAAAAAAACCTTAGCAGAAGTGCAAAGCCAAGGTGATTTTTATGTTTTGGAAAATAACGCTCTGGCGAGCCAAAAAATGTCTCAAATGGTGACAGAAAAAGCCCACATACAACGTGGAAAGCTAGCACTTGATTGGTTTGTTAAGCCCCCTAAGAAGATGTCGTCACCATTGAACGTACAGTTTGAAGGCACCCAAGATGCTGGTAAAAAGAAACTCATCCCTTATAAAAGCTTTCTAGTGAGTGGCTCTTGGTAACTGGGCAGCTGGGAAGCTGGGAAGCATAGTAGCTGAATAGAGGTACGCTTGTGGTTTCCTACGCCTCCCGTCTAGATAAGTTTATTAGCCAAGAGCTAGGCTATAAAAAACGCCAAGTTCAGCTATTGTTAGCCCGTGGTTTAGTAATATTAGATGACGTGATTTGTTACAACGGTGAACAGCTCATTGGACAGTTTTCTAAGGTGGCGGTTGAGGGCAAAATCCTAAGGCACCAAATGCCTATCTACCTGATGCTTCATAAGCCTGCGGGTATTGTTAGTGCCACAGTAGATGATAAGCACATTACAGTGTTGGATATCTTGCCATCACAGTACCGTGGTTTACACATTGCTGGGCGCTTAGATCTCGAAAGTACAGGCTTGTTACTGTTAACTAACGACGGGCAGTGGTCTAGAAAGATCACTCAGCCGCACACCAAACACTCTAAACATTATACGGTCACCGTAGCCAACCCTATTACCCAAGATCAAGTTGATGGCTTTGCTAGGGGCATTTATTTTGCTTTTGAAGATTTGACTACCCTACCTGCACAGTTAAATACAACCACAAATACCACGGCCCAAGTGATTTTACAGGAAGGACGCTACCATCAAATTAAGCGCATGTTTGGTCACTATCGTAACCCCGTGTTAAGTATACATCGCACTCAAATAGGCCATATAAAATTACCTGCTGATCTGGCACCTGGGGGTTATCGTATGGTTTCAGACCCCATCGACTTTTGAACGTAGTTTTTTAGTTTGGCCCTTTTGGTTCTTAGTCTCTAAACGCCTAGTTTTAGAACCTTTGGTAGGCTTGGTAGGTATTCTACGCTTCTCTTGCACCATCGCCGCTTGGATCACTAAAGTTAGCTGTTCTAGCGCCGCTTGCCGGTTAGCATCCTGACTACGACTAGCCTGAGACTTAATAATAACCTTGCCTGAAGCACTGATGCGATGGTCTGAGGTATTAAGTAGCTTGTGCTTTACGTAGGCTGGCAACGAGGTTGAGGCTCTGATGTCAAAAAATAAATGCACAGCCGTAGATGTTTTGTTCACATGTTGACCGCCAGGGCCTTGTGAACGAACAAATTGCTGCTCAATCTCATGGGCAGGAATGATGATGCGGTTAGATATTTTTAACATGTACTTTAGGTTCTATGGTCTCATCAAATGTTTTTTCTGGAACTCAGGGCTTACCTTAGTAAGCCAATAGCTCATGGCGCTGGTGAATGCAAATGCAAACACTAAGCGAAACCATAGAATACCAGAAAGGTGAGCACCTAATAAAATCACTAATAAAGTGTCTTCAATAAGGCTATGGCAGAAGCCAAGTAGTATCAATGAGGTAAATACGTCTTTTTTAGAAACATGACCCGCATTGGCCTCTTTAATTAACAACCCACCGCCAAACGATAAACCTAGGGTGATACCCACCAAAGTAATGGTAGAGGCTTCTTTGCCAATACCCATCATTTTAAGTACTGGGCGTAGCAGCCACTGGATGACTTTTTCCACCCCAATAATGCGTAGTATTTTTAAAAAGGCGAGTAATACAATAATAATCAGTTGAATCATCACTAAGGCTTTCAACTGAGCGAATAACCAATTACCTAAGCCGTCGGGAAGGGGTTCCGGTTGCCAGGCCATTTGAGCAGGCTCTTGTAGCCATTGAGTTTGATCATAAAATACATGTAATAGCCAAGCAAAAGCAAAAGCGCCAAGCAGACGTGTAATAATAGCTGTTCGCATTCTCATACCGGCCAGCTGAGCAATACGAGCCTCAATAGGCAACCCGTGGGCCATTAACAATAAGCCGCTTAGTACAGTCATTTGAGCTACGGTTAAACTATTTTCCCCAGTAAATGAGTAAAGTACTATCATGCCGCCATAGATGTTAGTGGCAATAGTAACTGCCCACACTAGACCCATTTCTTGAGGTAGCCCTAGCAGGGCCATAAGCGGGCCTAACCACTGGCCTAAGAGTGCAATGCCGCCTATTTCTTCGAGTACTTTAACAATTAAAATAATTGGCACCATAAGCTTAAAAAGAGGCCATGACACGGCAGTCACTTCGTTAAGCAATTCCTTAAAAAATTGGCGCACTTGGAACATGAAATAAACCTTAGGAGAGCGTGGTGATCTGTGTCGGGTAACGTGTGGGGGATGGTAACTGATTTGCCTAACTAAGTCTTAGATTGAACTCATCCATTGACACAGATTACAACGCCATGCAGTATCCTCGTTTGAATTTGATTCAGAGCACGAACTAAATGAGCACTGCCTTACTTTTAGCCTTAATACCCACTTTCTTTTTTGTCTCTGTAACACCAGGAATGTGCATGACCTTGGCGCTGACCCTTGGCATGACGGTTGGCATACGCCGAGCTATGTGGATGATGTTAGGCGAGTTAATTGGGGTGGGCTTAGTTGCCGTGTTAGTGGTTATAGGTGTGGCAGCACTTATTATTCAATACCCAGAGCTATTTGTGGTTCTTAAAGTCGCAGGCGGGGGTTATTTGCTCTATTTGGGCATTCAGCTTTGGCGTTCACGAGGAAAAATGGCCATAGACCTTAATGGCACACCCAAAAATACAGGGCGTTTAGAGTTAGCCAGTCAAGGCTTTATTACAGCGGTTGCCAACCCTAAAGGCTGGGCGTTTTTTATTGCACTGTTACCACCATTCATAGATCCATCTCGCCCGCTGCCAAGCCAAATGGTTATTCTATTAAGTGTGATCTTAAGCTTAGAAGCTCTGTCTCTTATGGTTTATGCCATGGGCGGCAAGAGCTTAAGTAAAGTGTTGCAAAAAAGTGGTAATGTTCGCTTGATGAACCGTATTGCAGGAACCTTGATGATTGGTGTGGCGGGTTGGTTAGCCTTGGGATAGGTTAGCTGTAAAGGAGGGCGTATTAATGAAATTACAAAAATGGCGTTGGTTGTTGCTATTAACCGGATTCGTTATTGTGCTGGCAAGTGCCAGTTATATGATTTCGTATCAAACGTTCATTCAAACTGAAAAAAAAGGCGCCCAAGACCGAGCAGTTCATTACCATAGTTTGTTGACAGAGATGTTAAATCAACACAAACCCTTAGTTAGTGTGCTTGCAGAAGATCCAGGGGTTATTAACGCTTTGTCTGCCCTGCAGGCTAAATCTAATCAGCTCAACCAGCGACTAGAGCGATATGCCTCAGTTGCAGGCTTGGAAGCCATCTATCTAATGGACAGTGAAGGCCTTACACAAGCCGCTTCTAATTACCAACAACAGCCTCGTTTGTCTTTCATGAATAAAAACTATGGTTTTAGGCCATATTTCAAAGCAGCCATAAACGGTAACGACGGGGCCTATTTTGCAGTTGGTGCCACTACGGGTTTACCAGGGCACTTCATCTCTAGCCCTGTACTAGATGCATTGGGTAATGTTATTGGCGTGCTGGCAGCCAAAATTGATGCAGCTATACTCTCGGTGATTTGGCAATCCACAGAGGATTTAGGCTTTATAACCAACAATAGCGGCGTGATTATTATGTCGAGTAAGAGTGCTTGGCTTTATCAAACCATTGCGCCACTAACTGCACTTCAAATTAATACCATTCGCTCGCAAAAGCAGTTTTCAGGTAAGCTTCTACCTGCTTTTTCTTGGCATCCGGTAGATGACTTATTCGTGGCTGTGGAAGAAAAAGACTACCTTTATACGACTCATGAAATTGGCACTTCTGGCTGGATGTTGCATTTGTTGTCAGACCCCGCTGAGGCTAAGAAAAATGCCGCATTTGCAGCCCTAATAGTTAGTGCCTTCTCGTTATTGTTACTTAGCTGGGGTCTTACTATACGCTCCAGAACGATCAAACAGTCGTTGCTAAAAAGTGAGTTAGACCGTCGTTCATTAGTTCAAATGAACGATAACTTAGAAGCCGAAATAGGTGAGCGTCATCGCGCTGAAAAACGCCTATCCTTAGCTCAAAAAAAGTTAGTCCAAGCCAGTCGTATGGCTGCTTTAGGCCAACTTTCTGCGTCGGTAATTCATGAGCTTGGGCAACCGTTAGCGGCCTTTAAAAATTACCTTACAGCGGCAGAAATCGATCCCGATGGGGAGGACATGGGGATGCTGTTGGCTAATTTAGACTCAGTGGCGATACGTATGCAAAGCACTACGTCGCAGCTACGTTTTTTTTCTCGGCCCGATGAAACTAAGTTTGCTGAAGTAGACCTTAATCAAGTGGTTGCTAGCGCTATCGAACTCACTAGTGCTCAATGCGACAATGCTAAGGTGAGTTTGCAATGGACTGCAAGTGGCTATAGCCCTGCATCCGTTTTAGGTCAGAGCTTGCGTTTAGAGCAAGTGATCGTTAATCTATTAATTAATGCTTTTGCTGCTGTTAGTGAGGGTGGCCAGGTGTTAGTGAGCTTAGAGTATGAGCAGGAAAACTGGCTGCTAAAGGTGGCCGATGATGGTGCTGGCTTTGGTGTTCAGAATCCAGAAGAGTTATTTGAAGCCTTTTATACCACTAAGGCCAGTACGGATGGTATGGGTTTAGGTTTGGCCATCAGTGCGGCCATTGTTAATGAACACCATGGTCAAATATGGGCACAAAATAGCACCCAAGGTGGTGCCGAATTTGTTGTTACCATTCCTCTTTACGTCAACACCCGGTCTCATACTGAATGAATAATATACATCCCACGTACACTGTTTTAATTATTGATGATGACGCCGAAGTAAGGGGCTCGTTAGTACACCTGTTTGAGCGAGCAAAGTGGCAGGTTAGTGCCCTTCCAAATGCTGTTAACGGTGCTAAAAAAATCATTAGCATTAATCCAGACGTAGTGATATCCGACGTAAAAATGCCAGGAGTTAGCGGTTTAGAGTTGTTTGGAGAGGTTCTTGAAAGCAAACAACCTCCGCCATTTATCTTTGTTTCAGCACATGCTGATGTTGCTATGGCGGTTAAAGCTATGCAACAGGGAGCCTATAGCTTTTTGGAAAAACCGTTTGACCCGAAGCGCCTTTTGATGGCGGCTCAAAACGCAGCTAAGCAATGCCAATTACAGCGTCAAAATCATCTACTGCATGCCCAAATAGCAGCGCTTTCTGGCTTAGATCAACTGCTTGTCGGTAATAATCCTGCATTAGTGAAGGTTAGGGGTGAGTTACATCAATATGCTCAAATACTAGCCCCAGTAATGCTTCACGGAGAGACTGGTTCTGGTAAAGAGCTCGCAGCACGAGCATTACACAACTTATCACAACGCTCTTCGCAACCTTTTGTAACGGTGGATTGCTCGGCGGCAAGCGATCATTTTGGCGTCATGATGTTTGGCTCATCCGCCCAAGAAACCTGTTATCTGCAAGCTGCTGAAGGTGGTACTTTGTTTTTAGATGAGCCTTGTGCGTTGTCAAATGACCAGCAAGCTGCGCTGTTACGGGTGGTAGACACGGGTGAGTACCATCCGTCTGATTCTATTTCGGTTAAGAGTGCCAATGTACGCATTGTCTCGGCCACCAACGGCAACGTGGCGCAACAAATCACCACGGCGCAATTACGCGAAGACTTGGCGTTTAGGCTTAATAATTTTGCTATTACTATGCCTAGCTTGCGTGATTTTAGTGATGATATTTATATGTTATTCAACTATTTTAGTGAGCACTACTTTCGCCTTTATGACACGCCTTTAGTACCCCTTGATACTGACGATATAAGTATCATTATGGCGCATACATGGCCTGGTAACGTAAGGGAATTAAAACATTTGGCGCAGCGCCGAGTGGTGCGCAGCCAGCAAGGTGACAGTTCTGTATCTTTGGCTATGAGGCAGGTTGAAGGTGCTCATAACAATGCCAATAAATCGATGTTAAGGCCGGCAGTCGCTGCTTTTGAACGGGCTCTCATTGCTCAGTCTTTGATTGACCACGAAGGTAGAATGGAGGCGGTAGCAGAAAGTCTAGGTATTGGCCGCCGTACCTTGAACGAGAAAATGGTCAAATTAGACTTGGATAAGTCTAATTTCTTATAGTAGGCGGTTTTCCGCAAGCAACTAGAGTTGCTGCCAGCGATTTTCTTCCTAGTCAAAAGTCCCATTGGCCACTTACACTGGCACTACAATAACAAACAATGGGAACTATTATGTTTAATAAAGCAATAAAAACAGGTTTATGTGCAGCAGTTGCATTAGCTGTTTCTGGTGAAGTGTTAGCGCAGCAATGGGATGTGTCTTTGTGGGGCAAGCAACGGGCATTTACTGAGCACGTAGAAAAGCTGGCACAATTGGTCAGTGCTAAAACCAATGGCGAATTCACCTTAAATATTTCTTATGGTGGCTTGTCAAAGAACAAAGAAAACTTAGATGGCATCTCTATTGGTGCATTCCAAATGGCACAGTTTTGTGCCGGTTATCATCGTGATAAAAACCCATCAATCACCGTTTTGGAATTACCATTTTTAGGTGTGAGCTCTCTGGAACAAGAGCGCTCTATTTCTCAAGCCCTATATCAACACCCCGCTGTGGTAAAAGACTTAGCGCGTTGGAACGCCACCTTACTAATGCCGTCACCATTGCCTCAGTACAATATAGTGGGAGTAGGTGATGCACCTCAAACCTTGAGCGACTATGAAGGGTTAAGCGTACGTGCTACTGGTGGTATCGGTAAGGCTATGTCTGCAGTGGGTGCAGTACCAACGTCTATGTCGGCATCTGAAGTACGCCAAGCATTAGACAGCGGAGTGGTTAAAGCGGTTGCCTTTGCCCCACATGCGCACATGTCTTTTGGTACTGTAGAGGCAGGGGAGTGGTGGACCACTAACTTGAACCCAGGTACGGTAAATTGCCCAGTAGTGGTTAATACAGAGGCCCTAGCAGACTTATCCGATGCTCATCGTAACGCATTATTAGGGTCTGTAGATGAATCTTTAGATCACTATATTGCAACCTATAATGGTAAAACTATGGATGCATGGGGACCAACCTTAGAAGCTAAAGGTATTCAGTCAATATCCTATACTAACGCAGAACTTGCAGCGTTCAGAGCTAAAGTTGCAGGCCCTGCGGCGGCCTCTTGGATTGAGGATAATGCTGCCAAAGGACTTCCTGCTCAAGAATTGTATGACCTTGTCACAGGTTTAATTGCCCAATAAGTCAATCTCATCAATAGCCTACATTTGCTGATAATGGCGAATGTGGGCATGGAGGTTATATGGCAGGTGTAGGTCAGGTGATCGAAAATGGCTCTTTGTTGAGTCGTGTAGATCAGCAATTACACAAGTTTGAATCAGTCTTAGCTATAGTGAGTGGTTTGGCGATATTTAGCCTTATGCTATTAGCCGTTGTTTCTGTATCTGGGCGTCATTTTTTCAACATGCCAATTCCTGGGTATGTGGACTGGATTGAACAAGTAATGCCCCTTATCGCGTTTATGGGCATAGCCTACACCCAACGTAATGGTGGTCACATACGTATGGACATGTTGGTGGCTCAGCTCAGTGGTAGAGCGTTATGGCTATTTGAGTGGCTTACTAGTTTGTGTGTTTTGGTGTTGATATTATTACTCATTTGGGGCTCTTGGTCGCATTTTTCTCGTAGTTTTGATTTTACTTCACCTTGGTGGAGTAGAGACAGCTCTATGGATATTGCCCTGCCGCTGTGGCCTGCAAAATTAATTGTGCCCTTGGCTTTTTCAGTATTAGCAGTGCGTATGTTGATTCAATTATGGGGCTTTGGTTTGGCGTTTATTACCAATGCATCTGTGCCTGTGGCGGTACCCCTTGTATTAGATGCTGCAGCGCAGGCTGCTGCAGAGTCCCAGCACATCAGTGATGATGAAGAGGTTCAGCGTCTATGACGAGTCTTGAAATAGGTATTGTGGTTTCACTGTGCATGTTGGTTATGGTGATCATTGGCATGCGAGTTGCCTTTGCTGCAGCGTTAGCCGGTATGGTGGGGTTAATTTGGATTTTTTGGGCCAAAAAAGGGTTTGATCCCAGTTCATTTTTGTGGGCGTTGGGTGTAGCCACCAAAACTGCAGGCCAAGTGCCTCATTCTAAAATATCATCGCAAGCATTATCTTTAATTCCTACATTTATACTAATTGGCTACCTTGCCTACCATGCGGGTTTAACTAAAGCTTTATTTGAAGCTGCCAAACGCTGGGTAGGATGGTTGCCGGGTGGTATGGCCGTGGCGACGGTATTTTCTACTGCAGGTTTTGCTGCTGTGTCTGGCGCATCGGTAGCCACTTCGGCGGTGTTTGCCCGTATTGCTATTCCAGAAATGCTTAAGGTAGGTTACGACAAGCGCTTTGCTGCTGGAGTAGTGGCTGCCGGAGGCACCTTGGCCTCGTTGATACCTCCTTCAGCTATTCTGGTGGTTTATGCCATTATTGTGGAACAAGATGTGGGCAAATTATTGCTTGCAGGCTTTGTTCCCGGTGCTTTTTCGGCGCTTATTTATGCGGGTTTAATTGTTGGTATAGCTTTAATTAAACCTGGTTATGGTCCATCGGTATCTGGTTATACTTGGGGTGAGCGATTTAGGTCTTTACCACCGGCATTACCTATTGTGGCAGTGGTGGCCATTATCATCTTGTTTGTGTATAACCCCTTTGGTGATGCTCTCGGCACACCCACTGAAGGTGGTGCATTAGGAGCCTTTGTGGTGTTCTGTATTGCTGTGCTTAACGGCATGCGCTGGCCAGCTCTTAAAGAAGCTCTAATGGAATCTGCCAAGCTTGCAGTGATGATCTTTACCATCATTTGGGGGGTATTAATATTCGTACGGTTCTTAGGGTTTGCTGGGTTGCCGTCGGCTTTTTCCGATTGGATTACCTCCCTTGACCAAAGCCCAATAATAATCCTCATCTGTATCTTACTGGCCTATGCCGTGTTGGGTATGTTTATGGATGCTATTGGTATGCTGTTATTGACGTTACCAGTGGTTTACCCAGCGGTGATGGCTCTAAATGGAGGAGAGTCTGTGAGTGCTGCCGACAGTGTATTTGGCATGTCGGGGCCCATGTGTGCTATATGGTTTGGTATTTTAGTGGTGAAAATGGCTGAGTTCTGTTTAATTACCCCACCTATAGGCCTCAACTGTTTTGTGGTTGCAGGGGTGCGCGATGATTTGTCAGTACAAGATGTATTTAAAGGAGTAACGCCATTTTTTATTGCGGATGCATTCACCATTGCCCTGTTAGTGTCGTTCCCTGCGATTGTGTTGTGGTTGCCACGTATGGCTACTGGTTAAACCCTACTCGGGACTAACCACCATTGATGGCGAACTGGAAGTGAATGTTTACTCCACCCCAAGTGCTGGTGCGTATTGGTTCAATACTCATGTTTACGTAAGCCGTAGATCAACCAACAGCCCACAAACATGATGCCACAGGCAATAATGATACTTAAATGATAACTACCAGACCATTGGGCTAGCATGCCGGCAGCAGCCGGAGCGGCCATCTGAGCCACCCCATAGGATAACGTCATCTTGCCCATCATTTTTGCTGGACGAGTAGGGAAGTAGCGCCCAGCCATGGTAAGTACTAAGCTCACAATGCCGATAAAAGTGCCACCAAATAGGCCAGCTCCTACAAAAGTCCATATTAGACCAGGGCTTAAAATGGGGATGAGCATGCCAAAAAATTGTAGAATAAAAGCCAAAAATAAGGCGTTTAAAGTACCTATTTTACGAGCTACAAGGTCCCAAATAATACACGCTGGAGCAGCCGCAAGGCCTATGATCATAAAGGTCAGTGCACCATATTCATTTTGCCCAGCTATTTGGTTTACATGGGCCACGATGAACGTGACGATAACAGCGTAACCCACACCTGCACAAAAATAGGCCATCATAAACGTTTGTAAAAATTTCTGTGATGGAGGATGATCGACCATTTTTTCACCACCCACCGTATAACCGCTGGTATCAGGTTTTGGTAACCAAAACCAAGCAGGCATGGCCAATAATGCACCTAATGCAGTGAGCCAAAACCAATGTTGTTGCCAACTTATTTGGTCTGAAAACAGGTATACAAACAGCGCAGTTAAAAAGATGCCAGCACCCATACCAATAAAATGAATACCCAGTTCAGAACGCAATTGATGACGTAACAACCAATGCATCACTAAACCAGACCCCAGTAATAGCCCGGCTGCGCTACTGAGGCCTGAAAAAAACCTCAATATGCTCCATAACCAAAAATTCTGTGTGAGCCCTAAGCTCATGGTAGTCACTAATGCCACTATTAAACCTAGGCGGTATAAATGGTCTTTTTTTGCCAAATCGCTAATGTTTGCAGCGATTAAAGCACCACAAAAATAGCCTACATAATTGAAGGCCGCTAACCAGCCTCCTTCAGCAATACCAAGGCCTGCCTGTTGTTGCATTAAAGGTAGTATTGGCGTGTAGGCAAATCGAGCTATGCCAAGCATAAGAATAAGGCTGGCAATACCGGCACATAACACTTTAATTCGTTGGGTGTTGTGCGGGAGTGAGTGAGAAAAAATGGTGGGCATAAAGAGCCTGTGCGCACGTAAAAA
>JAWUYU010000018.1:0-25656 GCA_034110645.1 Pseudomonadales bacterium | reverse complement strand
CTGACCAAACTTATTCATGTACTGAGTTTCGTTCTTATCATTTTTTGCCGCAATAATAGAAGGATCAAGTTCTTCCTCACCAATAAATATCTTAGTGTCCCATTTGTTGGTAGGGTCTGCCTCTGTTGCAGAGCTGGTTTTAACGTAATACACCGTGGCAATGTGTGGGTTGCCTAGGGAGTCATATACTGTGATAGACGTTGACTTATTGAACGTGTCGCTGTCGTTGCGGTCAAATTCGTAGGGGTTATCATCTGTATAACCTGATGCCTGAGGTAAAATTTCTGCACCTGCAGGTAAATTTAGGCCCAATTCAATTTGTGATGAAGGTTGTGGCAAGCCTGCAGTAGAAGGTAATTGCAAAGACTTGGCAGAACCCAAACCGGTAGCAATTACCGAGCCATCATCGTTCACCGGGAATGTTTGAAGGTACTGGCCGGAGGAGTCAACTACATACCGGTCGTTGTTTACACTAAAGGAACCTGCGCGGGTGTATACCGTTTGGTTAGATGTTTGGCTGGGCTTTAGGGCAAAGAAACCTTGGCCAGATATCGCCAAGTCTAAAGAGTTAGTAGAAAACTCAATGTTACCCTGACTAAACTGCTGGTTTACTTTCTTCAAAAGTACACCCTGACCGATGGCGCTAGACGCGTTTTCCAGAGGTGAGGTTGCAAAGATATCTCCAAACTCAGCACGAGATTTCTTAAAGCCTACGGTGCCTACGTTGGATACGTTGTTTGATGTAATACCTAATTGTGCTTGCGCTGCGTTTAGGCCTGTTAGTGAAGTATAGAATGACATGAGCCGATCCCCTCTTTGTTACTTTTATTTAAGTGACGCTAACAGCCTACTGGCTGATACGCTTAATATTATTAAAACTGACATTACCTTGCCCAGAGACATTGAGACTGACCTCGCCACCCTTGAGCTGAATACTGTTTACTGTGCCGTACACTTGCATAGGGGGCACCGTAGCCTCGCCATCACGTATGGCGGTGGCACTCAGGTAATAATTCCCTTCTGCTGCTGTAGTGCCATCATGTTTGATGCCATCCCAGGCGAACTCCTGGGTACCAGCCATTTTTGAACCTAGCCCCAAACTGGCCATTACTTCACCTGCTTCAGACTTAATATCAATACGCACGTCGTTGGCAGCTGTCTCTAGCTCTATCGCACCACCGAGTTGTCCACCTTCCAGTTGCGCCCAGTTGCCATCCACGAGTGCTTGTTTACCAATCATGGAGGCATTATTACTCATCTGCTGGCCCTGATAGATACTCACTAAACTGTCAATAGACTCACCCATTTCGGTGATACCACTGACGGTAGAAAACTGTGCCATCTGCCCCATGAACTCACCATTTTCCATTGGTTTCATTGGGTCTTGGTGCTGTAACTGGGTGGTGAGTAACTTCAAAAAGTCCTCTTGCCCTAGCACCGAGGTACGTTTAATTTCTTTTTGTTGAGTCGATTCGAAAGTTCTAAAGCCTTCGGGTATCGAGCTAATTGATGCAGTCATCACTTTCTCCTTACGTTAGCTACACTGGCCAAGACATTACTTGCCCAGCTGCAACGTACTCATCATCATTTTTTTAGTGGCGTTCATCACTTCTACGTTGGTTTGGTAGGAGCGTGAGGCGTTGGTCATATCCACCATTTCTTCAATAGAATTCACGTTTGACATAAACACATAGCCGTCTTCACTGGCTGCAGGGTTTTGAGGGTCGTAACGTTTGTTATTGGCACGGTCGCTCACGAAAATACCGTTAACTTGCACGCTGGCTTCAAAGTTCTTGCTGCTGTTATTTTCCATCACCGTTTTAAAAATAGGTTTTTTAGCTTTGTAAGCTTCGTCTGCTGTGGAACCTACAACGTCCATGTTGGCCAAGTTACTGGCAGTAGTGTTCATACGTACCATCTGCGCATTCATGGCAGAACTGGAAATTTTTAAGGCTGTTAACATCGACATTGTGCTGTCCTCTATTCTTTTACGGTGTGTGAGCTAAATGGAATAAGCGAGCTTATTCACCACGCAAAGCGCTCATTACGCCTTTAATTTTGCTATTCAAAAAAGTAGATGTGGCTTGGTAACGCAGGGAGTTTTCTGTAAACAGGTTGTTTTCTGTGTTAACTTCCACTGTGTTGCCATCTAAAGCCGCACTATTAGGCATGCGGTACTTGATCATGCCCTCGCCTTGGAGTGCTTGGTAGTTACTCACTCCAATATGGCGACTGTGGCTAGTGCTCATGTTATTACTTTTGGTGGCAGCCATTATGCTGCTGAAATCTAGGTCACGAGCTTTATAGTTAGGCGTATCTACGTTGGCAATGTTAGAAGCCAATACCGCAGTACGCTGTTCGCGCAGCTTTAAAGCGGTGCCGTGAATGCCTAGTGGGTTTTGTAAAATACTCATAATCTCTCACTACTTTTGTTAATTGTTTAGAGGCTTATAATTGCCTGCTATACACACACTAAAGCAACGATTATGCCAATATTAAAAATTTGTTATTATTCAACACGTTAGAAAATATTTTATGATGAATTTAATGCCAATACACAGTAGTCGGCAAGGCCTTGCCGCCCAGTTAATACAGCCTAAATGGTTACTACTGGCCGCCTGCTTGTGGTTGATCACTACCACCACTCACGCTACGCAATGGCAGCCCCATAAAGATATTTATCAAGCTATAAACCAGTTTTCCCAACAACAATTAGGTGGCCATGCAACCTCAACTAAACTCGACGAACGCAGCCGTTACCCTTTGTGTAAAACCCCATTACAAGTAACGCTGCCATTTAATAACGATAAAACTGTAGAAGTGACTTGCCCAACACCCCTCAGTAACAACCACCCTAGCTGGTCGTTATATTTATCCATTAACGTACAAACCAACACCCAAGCCTGGCGCTTAACTAGTGCTATTGCAGAACAGGGCACTATTAATGCCAACCAAGTAGCCCTTGTGACTTACACAGGTACAGGCATTAGCACCAATTATATTGGCAGCGAGGCCAACCCTGTTGGCCGGCAAGTTAAACGTCACTTAAGTGCTGGACATTGGCTTAGCGCAATAGATTTTAGTGAGTTACAGGTTTTATGGCGCGCGGCGCAAGACATTCCACAAGGCCAAGTGATAGCGCAAGAGCACTTAACCTCTAGCAAAGAATCTATTCGCACCAGCAGCCCCAATGTCATTACTAACAAAACCCAATTACTGGGTCAGTTGGCAAGACGCTATATTAAAGCCGGTAAGTTGCTGGATAAAAATGACATAGAAGGTCAACAACATGTAGTGGTTAGTAGCCAAGCACTGGCTATGGGCAGAGAACTTATCTCCCAAGACCTCACCATGGCATGGATGCCAAGCCATAAGCTTAGGCAAGCAGGCTTTAATCACCAAGAAGCGCTAGTAGGCTGGGTTACCAAACGCCATATTGCTAGTGGAACCCCACTTACCCAAGACATGCTACGCCAAGCTTATCTAGTGGTTAAGGGCGGTCAGGTTAGCTTACAAATCAATGTAGGCAGCTACCAAATAACCAGCCAAGCCCAAGCTTTGTCTAATGGTAGTTTGGGTGATAAAATTGACGTTAAAGTGATGCCTAGTGGCCTAGTTAAATCTGGTATAGTGATCGCTAAAGGTCAGGTAGAGCTCGCCCGTTAAGGCGTATGCAAGGTGTTTTAGTAATAGTTAAGATTTTATTTAATATAAATGCTATTTTGTACTCAAGTTTTTACTAAATGTGCCGATAGCTACTACGTAGTGGTAAAAAACAGGTCCGATTAGGTAAGATTAGGTAAGAGGTGCACCATGAACAACATTAATAATCAATTCCAAGGCGTGGCAGCTAGCAAGGCAAAAAATGCCCAGGCTACGTCTGCTCAGAAAACTCAGGATATTCAGCAACAAACACAAACTGCGCAAACCGAGCGCACTACAGAACAAGCGAAAGCCGCTCCTAACCAAGGCGCAGACAAGGCTAAGTTCACGCCGGAGTCTCAGACATTGTTACGTATGACGCAAGCCAGCAAAGACATTAGCGACATTAACCAAAAGAAGGTTGATAGTATTAAACAAGCTCTAGAAAACGGTGAGTTTCCTATTGATACCGCACATATTGCGGAAAAAATGACTAGCCTAGAAAAACTAATTCAAGGATAACTCGCTCTTGTTGCCACAACTACAAGTAGAATTTAATGACCACCTGACACAAGCCATTACTGATGCGCAGCAATTGCAAAGCACTCTTAACCTTGAGTACGAATACCTGAAAAGTAGTGACCTACAAGCTTTTCAGGAACTTCAAGTTCGCAAACAGCACGATGTGCAAACTATTCAGCTATTTGACGCCCTGCGCAACCAGTTTTGTACTAAAGCTGGAATTAGCAAAGAAGACCAAAATTTCAGTCACCACCTGCCCATGCCACAACAGGCCCAATGGCAGCAGTTGTTAGATATATTACAGGCCTGTGACAAATTGCATCGTACCAGTGATTTTTTCATGCGCACTAAACTTGAATCTATCAGCAAAGCGCTAGAAACCTTAGAGCTTAACAGCCCAGTGACCAGCACAAACCTGTACAATAATTTAGGCAATGCCTTCAAGTCTAATATAGGCCGCAGCCTCTATAAGGCCTAACTAACTACAAAAGCTACAAGAGTAGCTAGCCGCAGTTAGATCCGTTCCACATACATAGACATAGCAGATCGTACTTATGGCCATTTTCAACACCTTAGCGAATGATCCTCAACTACCCATATTTTTAGTACTCGTTGTGATTAGTCTACTGGGTTTAGTCACAAGTTTAATTACCCTGCTGTTAGAGCGCCAAGGTAGTCAGCAGCTACAGCATCGCTTAACAGACCTAGGTCATCAGCTTATAGAGCAGCAAGAAGACTACAACAAGCTAGAAAAACTGCAGTATTTAGGTGCTCAACGACAGCAACGTATGGACCAAGTATTGCAAGATATATACGGCCTAATAGCATCGAACAGCCAACTATTAGATCGCATCAAAGACCAGCCCAGCCCAAGTAGCAGTTTCTCTACAGATGTGCCAAACCAAAGTAATTATGAACACGCTATAAGAATGGCTAAAGAAGGGATGCCTGGCGAAAAGATTCAACACATTTGCGGCCTCACAGAAGGTGAGGTGAACCTTATTTTAGACCTGCACCAATAAACACCAATAGGTCTACGTTAGACCGTCTTCTCATCGCCAGGCTTCATTCCTTTAAGCCAATAAGTGTACACCAGCACTTCTGCCACTAAGGTATACAGTGATCGAGGTATGTGTTCATCTATATCAAGCAAGCCTAGTAAGGCGGCTAATTCTTCATCTTTTTTAATCGGCACCCCTGCTGCTAAAGCGGCATCTATAATTTGCTGCGCAAATTCATCTTTACCTTTGGCCACAACTACCGGCGCCTCGTTGTTACCATATTCTATAGCAATAGCTTGTAGTGGTTTTTTCATACGTGAACATCCAAAATAGCATGGGCCGTTTTAAGCTCACCTGGTACGTCAGTTTGCACTATTGGGCCTACACTCACATGCTGTAAGTATATGCCATGGCTCTGTAAGGCCGTGTGCAACTGGTGCTTAGAGCCATTAACCAAAGGTGCCAGCCAATTTGCATCACTGGAAAAGTGTAAGATGGCAGTTGTCTCATTAGCCAGCAAACCCTGAGTGAGAAGCAAGTTTATTTTCAAAGTGCCTAAATCTGGGCCCCGGTGAGCAAGGCTAATAGACCACTGCTTCTGACTGCGTTGCTGCTGATTTTGCTGCACGGTAATCAACAAGTGTTGCTGATCAAACCAAGGCATCAACCATTGGTAGTAGAGTTGGTTATTAAGTAGAGCATCTAAACTTTTAATTTGGCTTGAATGCAGGGCTTCTAACAAGGGTTTAATTTGTTGCTCCAAGCCCTCTTCCAATGACAACAACTGTAATAAAGCTTTAAGGTCATTATAGGCTTTTGCAGGCCCCATAATGGATCCAGATAGAGTATTTCCTTTGCCCCGGCTTTCGCTAAACAAACCACTCATCAATAGCGATTTTTGTATATCTTGAGCTTTAAGAGAGCTAGGTAATTGCCAAAACTCTTGTAATAGCGCCGCTAATGCAGAAGGTAACTGAGCACTAGATACGTGGCTAGATAAATGACTAGACAGCCATTTTTGAAGAGGCCCTAGGCTATCAGGCCGGTATAACAGGCTGCGTAGAAATGCACTTTGCTGGGCTAGTAGTGAATCGGGTAATTGTCCTGCGCGTAACAGTTCTAAGCGAGGTGGGTGGAGATCTGGGTCTAACACTTTAAATAACAAGCGCTCCCCTAGGGCGTAAGCTGCAGAGCTGATAGCTGCACTAAAGATGCTACTAGCTGTTTCTACCAATAACCTTGGCTGCAGCTGCACCACCACACCTTCTATTATTTGTCCCTTAATTAGAGATATAGGCGGCAATACAGGGCCGCTACCTAGGTTAACACCAGGCCTAGCCACACCGCTTGAGGGTGCTAAGGGTTGGGGCCCACTATCAATCATCTGCCCACCTTTTGCTATATTGGTTAATTATTTGTTAGACTACTGTTATGAACGTAAACAATGCCACTCCGGTTTCACCTGCTGTACAACAACCTGTTATTCATCAGGAAGCTAAAGTGCGCGCGGAAAACGCGTTCCCCAAGGCAGAAGAAGTCACCCAGTTAGCACCGCGGCCAGAAGCACCAGACCAAAGCCGACAAAAAGCCAACTTAGAAGAGTCTAGCTGGCGTGCTATTCGCCTGTCTATTAGCGCTAAAACAGAAACTGCTAACACAGAAACAGCTAAAGGCAGCGACGGACTAACTAATTACACAGACTTACCAAATAAACGTACTCAACAAGCCGCTGCGGCTTATGAAGCCATGGAAAAACCAGAACAACGCGCCTCTGTCGACGCTATTGTTTAAGCCTTTCCTTCTCTTAATACTATACACCTGCTATATCTAATACGACTTCAACCCTACGGTTACGTGCCCTGTCTGCAGCTGATGCATTGTCGTTTAAAGGGACCGTATCTGCCATGCCTTCAACAGATAAACGCTCTTTAGGAATATTCATTAACGTTGTTAATGAATCGGCCACTGCCGCTGCTCGTGCTGCAGACAAATCCCAATTACTTGGATACGCCCCACCTAATGCTGGGTTACGGTTATCTGTATGCCCAGCTACAATAACCTGACCTTTATTACTATTAATGCTATCCCTTAGGGCTCTAATCATGGGTAAAGCATCAGGGTTAAGATTTGCACCACCATTAGGAAAAGCACCCTTTTCGGTGAGGCGTACTATAATTTTAGTACCTTCTTGCTCTACTTCAGCCAAACCTTGGGCCACCGCTTCTGACAGTATAACCTGCAGCTTAGCCACTTCCTGCTTAGCTTGCTGCTGTTGCTGCTCTTGTAGTATTTCTTCTTGCTGCTGCTGTTGTGACTGCTGATCTTGCACTTTAATTTGTGTTTGAATCTCTTGTTGAGCATCAGAAATTTTTGCGTACAACTCTACCGTTGCGTCTGGCACAAAACCTTGCTCATTATCATTTTCCGATTCACCAACGCTACCAGGGCCTTTTAGCTCAACAACTATTTGGTCATCTTTAATGGTGACCGACACCTGGCCATTGGCAATTTCTTCTGCCAAAGCGGTTTCTATCTTCTGTTTTTCGGCATCAACGTCGTAGTCATGCTTTTTCTTCTCGGTTTTTAAATCCAAGTCTTTTTGAGTAGTATCTGTGGTTTGCTGCTTCACCTGATCAATTACAGACGTTTCTGCTACTGTGGGACTAAAGGATTGAGTTAGCATGCTGGTACCCTTTGGGGGGTCCGGCGATGGATTCACTTTTTGCACACCAAAGGCACTTTTCATGGTGCCCGCAATTTGAATATATTTAAGGGTTTTCATCTCTGAGAAAGATAAAATCAATACAAAGAACGCCATCAGTAACGTGGCCATGTCGGCAAATGTTGCCATCCAAAGAGGGGCTCCTTTTTTACAGACAGGGCAATCTTCTTGCTCCTCTTCCTCTACTGGGGCTGACCTGGTAACCACTGTTTGTGGCGCTACCTCAGCCTCAATGACCTCTGGCTCATTGGGGTTTTCTTGTTCTTGTGGATTTTCTTCAGCCATGATCGCTTCTCCTTAAATAACAATCAGTTAAGCGGCCGACTCTAACTTAGAACGTACTTTAGGCGACAAGTAGCTATACAACATACCTTCCATAACTCGAGGGTTACCTCCTTCAGAAATGAATATAAGCGATTTAATAATAAGCTCATTGTTAACCGCATCTGCTTCTGAACGTTGCTCCAGCTTTTGCATAATTGGGAAGGCAATCATATTGGCAATAACTGCTCCATAAAGCGTGGTTAACAAAGCCACTGCCATAGCAGGACCAATGGATTTTGGATCACCCATATTGGCCAACATTTGCACCAAACCTACTAAGGTTCCAATCATACCCATAGCAGGGGCAAAGTCTCCCCAAGATTCAAATATAGAACCACCTGCTTTAGCTCTACGAATAGCCATACTAGCCTCGGTGGAGAGTGCAGATTTAATAGCAGCGCCATCTTGGCCATCCACTAACATACTCATGCCTTTATTTAGAAACGGGTTACTCACTTCCTGAGACTCCAAAGCAATCATGCCGTCTTTACGAGCAATAGTAGCAAGCTCAACCACTTTTTCTATAAGGTCTTCTGGCTTATCTACTTTATTTGCAAAGGCCTTTCCTGCTAAAGCAGCTGCACCTATAAAATCACTCAAAGATGAGCGCATCAACACCACGGCCAAAGAGCCCGCGATAACGATAAACATGGAAGGACCATTAACAAACATTCCCATGGGTCCACCCATCAGAATACCCATTGCAACGATGCCAAAAGCTGCCATAAACCCTATAATTGTTGCTAAATCCATCTAGGTTATCTCCAACCAACTTATGACTAATATATACTTACTCATTAGGGTACGTGTGCACCCCGCAAAAAATAGAATGCCTATACTATCCACTATTATCGACTAAGTGTAATAAATCTTTAGCCTTCGCCTACTTAGCTAACGAATTTAATCATGCATATTAAAGATTAATACCATTTAAGTTACGTTATAATTGGTCGATAGTTATAATTGGTTGGTAGTTATAGTTGGTCAAACGTAGTTAACAACAAACACAAGGTGGATATATGAAACTCATACCTTTTCTTCTTGCCCTAGGGTATTCATCCTTAAGTTATGGGGTTATAGATAAAACATTTAGATGTGGTGACTATTTTTCAACGCACCAAACCGATGGCCATTACCAACGAATGAACAACGGTTTAGCTCAAGACCAACTCACAGGCCTTACTTGGTACCGTTGTAGTGCAGGCCAGAGGTGGGAGGATGGACAATGCCAAGGAAACCCGCTAATGCTACCTTTTGAGGAAGCTCAAAGCTGGGCCGCATCAGTAGAATTAGCTGGTTTTGATGATTGGCGGGTACCAGAAATAGACGAAATGAGCAGCTTAGTGGAGTCGGATTGTAAATTGCCTTCTATTAATACCCGCGTATTTTCAGGCATAGAGGCCGAAGTGTATTGGAGTAGTGAACCGAACTTTTGGATGCGTTCAATGGCTTGGTCTTTGTTTTTCTATCGTGGTGATTACTTTAACAAACAAGCTCAAGCTGACTCTTTTAGGTTTATGCTAGTAAGAGATTAATTAGTACTAGAACCTTATAAAAGTGACTTAAGGTTTACGTTTAACTTGAGGTGAGGGCTTTGGGTCATACCCACGACACTCATGCCCATCAATCCGCATGACCTCTATCATGGGCAATTGACGGGATTTAATGGCAAACAGGCGACAACCTCTTGGGAAACTTGCTTCCCAAGTAACATAGAAGTGCTTACATTGCATACAATTTGGTGTATTTTTGGTGGTCATAGTGGGTCAAGGCAAAAAATAGCCTCGTTATCATGGGTCAGTTTATGCATATTATCGCTAATTTTAACGAGTGGTCCAATGGTTTGCCCCTGGTATTCAGGCAATCAAATAATTCCGCAAACCACATGTGTCTTATTCATCAGTTGTCTTGGGGGTAGAGAAGCCTAGTAGATCCAGTTGCTCTGGTTCCGTACTTGTTTCAGACTCCGTGCTGGTTTCAGGTTCCGTAGGGATCTCTGCCTCAACCTGCTTACTAAGCAAAGGTTTTGATTCGTCTTCTTCTACACTCAGTACTTCTTCAATTTTCAGTGCTGCACGTTCAGCTTCCAAAGCATCTAGCTCATCAAACTGTTTCTCTCGCTGCACACGCTTTTCTTCTACCTCTGCAAGAGACTTCTTAGGTCTGCCATACTCATCCCACACTCGGTAACCCAGTACAGTAAAAAAGAATGCCACTACTAGATAACCAAACAAACTGGTAAATTCTATGTCTGCTAGCCAGTGTAGCTTATCAGCATAGGACATAAGCATCACTACCATCACCGCAAAAATAACTACCACGCGCATGGTGCGGCAAAAAGCACATGGCTTTTTACCGCTTGGGTCGCTGTCGCTGATTCTACGTCCCACGCTAGTTATCCAGCGCCAACGTAGTTAATCATAATGCCTGCGGCAACTGCCGAGCCAATTACACCCGCCACATTAGGGCCCATAGCGTGCATTAGCAAGAAGTTTTGGTTATTAGCCTCTAAGCCAACCTTATTAGACACACGAGCCGCCATGGGCACAGCAGACACCCCAGCAGAGCCAATGAGAGGATTAATACCACCACCAGACATTTTATTCATGAGCTTGGCCATTAATACTCCAGAAGCGGTACCGATAGCAAACGCTACCATGCCAAGAACAAGAATGCCTAAGGTGGTGAAGTCTAAGAACTTATCTGCCGACAATTTAGAACCTACTGCCAAACCTAAAAAGATAGTCACCACGTTAATGAGTGCGTTTTGCGTGGTGTCTGATAAACGATCGACCACACCAGATTCACGCATGAGGTTACCGAAGCAGAACATGCCCAATAGCGGCGCCGCGTCTGGCAGCATAAAGGCTACCAGTAGTAACAACAGTAATGGGAATACTATTTTTTCAACTTTGCCTACAGGGCGTAGTTGCACCATTTTTATCTGGCGTTCTTTTTCTGTAGTGAGCGCACGCATAATTGGCGGCTGAATAAGAGGTACCAAAGCCATGTAGGAATAGGAGGCTACGGCAATAGCGCCCAATAAATCGGGTGCCAGCTTACTGGCCACATAGATAGATGTGGGACCATCAGCACCTCCTATAATGCCTATAGCGGCGGCATCGGCTAAGGTAAAGTCCATCACGCCTAAGGTCGTTAAACCCACTGCTCCAATAAGAGTTACAAAGATACCAAACTGCGCGGCTGCTCCCAAAAATAGTGTTTTAGGGTTAGCCAGTAGTGGACCAAAATCGGTCATGGCTCCCACACCCATAAAGATGATGAGTGGGAAGGCACCAGTTTCTATACCTACAGAGTAGAACATGTACAGAATGCCACCTGGATCGGCTAAACCAGCTCCAGGAATATTGGCTAATAGACCGCCAAAACCAATTGGGATTAGTAACAAAGGTTCAAAGTTGCGCTTGATAGCTAAATACAGGAGTAACAAACCCACTGCCATCATAATCACTTGGCCCGGCTGCACTTGATATAGGCCAGAACTGTGCCAAATAGTTAATAACTTTTCCATAAGTTTTCCGCCTAAACCAAAGTCAACAACGTATCACCAACGGATACAGAGTCGCCTTCTTTAGTTGTGACAGAGCTGACTGTGCCCGCTTTGCTGGCACGAATTTCGGTTTCCATCTTCATGGCTTCTAAAATAAATAACACATCGCCTTCTTTTACCGCTTGGCCAGGCACTGCATGGACCTTCCAAATATTACCTGCCAATGGTGCGGTTACAGGCTCCCCACCAGTCACTGGCACAGAAGAAGTTGAGGCAGTCGTCATGGCTACTTGAGCTAAACCTACCGCAGAAATATCACCACCTTCTTGTACTTCTACTACATAGCTTTGGCCATTTACGCCAATAGTATAGACCGTAGGTCCACCTGTAGTAGACTTAGGTGCTGAGGTAGAGGTAGAGGTAGAGGTAGGTGTAGTTGCAAGAGCAGATTCCAATGTAGGTATGGGTTCGAATGCATCGGGATTATCACGATTCTGTAAGAACTTAAGCCCCACTTGTGGGAATAAAGCGTAGGTGAGTACGTCGTCTATTTCACGATCGCCCGGTGCCAACTTAATGTTCTTTTCTTGTGCAAGCCCACGTAATTCTGTGGTGAGCTTGTCCAACTCGTCTTCTATAAGGTCTGCAGGGCGGCAAGTAATGGCTTGCGCACCATCGAGTACGCGGGTTTGTAATTCTTGATTAAACGGAGCCATAGCTGCACCGTATTCACCTTTTAGTACGCCAGCAGTTTCTTTGGTAATGGTTTTGTATCGCTCACCAGTTAATACGTTAAGCACTGCCTGAGTGCCCACAATTTGTGAGGTTGGTGTAACTAGTGGAATAAAGCCAAGGTCTTCTCGTACCCGTGGAATTTCTGCTAGTACTTCGTCTAGTCTATCTGCAGCACCTTGTTCTTTAAGCTGGCTTTCCATGTTAGTTAGCATGCCGCCTGGTACTTGAGCCACTAAAATACGAGAATCTACACCCCTAAGCGAACCTTCCCACTGAGCATACTTTTTACGTACATCACGAAAGTAAGCGGCTACTTCTTCTAGGGCCTTAATATCTAGCCCAGTGTCACGGTCACTACCTTCAAAAATAGACACTACAGATTCGGTAGGCGAGTGGCCGTACGTCATAGACATGGATGAAATAGACGTATCAACGTTATCAATACCCGCTTCTGCAGCCTTTAATATAGCAGCAGTAGACAAGCCTGTGGTGGCATGGCATTGCATGTGTACCGGCATGTTGGTTTCGGCCTTTAGGCGACTCACCAACTCAAATGCTACATAAGGGTTTAATAAACCTGCCATGTCTTTAATACAAATGGAGTCAGCGCCTTGGTCTTCAATGCGTTTGGCTAAATCAACCCAGTAGTCAATATTGTGCAACGCGCTTAAGGTATAAGAAATAGTACCTTGAGCATGCTTACCGCTTTTTTTAACGGCGGCAATAGCAGTAGATAAGTTACGTGCATCGTTCATCGCATCAAATACGCGGAACACATCCACACCATTAACTGCAGCACGTTCTACAAATTTTCGTACTACGTCATCTGCATAGTGGCGATAGCCCAATATATTTTGAGCTCGGAATAACATTTGTTGTGGCGTTTTGGGCATAGCCGCCTTAAGAGCGCGAATACGTTCCCAAGGATCCTCACCCAAATAACGAATACATGCATCGAAAGTAGCTCCACCCCATGTTTCAACAGACCAGTAGCCTATTTCATCGAGCTTGGGAGCAATTGGGAGCATATCAGCCAATCGCATACGCGTGGCAAATAGGGACTGATGGCCATCACGTAAGACGACATCGGTAATACCTAGGGGTTTTTTAACAGCGGTCATGTGGTTACGCCTGTGCTAATAATCGAATATGAGAAATAGGGGATCTAGTGGTTATCAGTGATCTTGACGATAACGATGCACTGCCGCGCTTAACACCGCCATCAACTGGGGGTCGTTAGCAACTTGTTGGGACGGTGACACCATAGTTAAGGGTGGATTTACCACCAATAGTTCAACAGGTGAAAACCGCAACACGATAGCAGACATTGTTTTGGTGGAAAATACCAATAACGTAAGAAAAGTAAACACAAAGCCCATGCCAAACACCATTAAGGTGAGGCCTTCGAGCATTAGGTCGGATGTTGGCACGGTAGCATCTCCGGTTATTTTTGCCGCTTGTGGCAGCTTATTAATGCAGCCTTGGTGTGGCTGCTTATTATTTCAATCTGACAATTTACCCAGTTGTGACCAAAGTCGCAAGAATACCCAGTATAAAAACCAATGATTTTACTATCACTGCTAAAAACGTCAAAAAAAATCAACAACACGACTTCTTTTGCTCAATTTAAGCAACAGACTAGGCTTCAGGGCGATATACACCCACATTTTCAAAACCTTGATCTTTAATGTGCAGCGCATGTAATTGGCTCATGATGCCCTTTTCACAATACAGCAGGTAATTTCTACTTTGATCAAAATCCACAAACTGCTTATTAATTTGGAAAAAAGGCACTGTAAGAATTTCTACACCAGGCAAGTTCAAAGGCTTTTTTTGTTGCTCGCCGATAGAGCGCACATCTACCACCACACTATTGGCCAGTAATTGTTGCTTAGTTGTGAGCGGCCCAAGATCTTTAAGATCGGCTGGCACTGTGTCTATATTGGTAACGATGGTATTGGCTAAGGCTTCTTCAAGCACGTCAAAATCAAAATTTTCTTCTTCTTGCTCCACCCGCTTAAACTGCGCTCTTACAGTAGGGCGATCAGAAATAACACCGCAATACTCTGGCATACATGCAGCAAACTCATAGGCACCAATTTTAGTGGCTATATCTATAATGTCTTGTTTGTCGAA
Source organism: Pseudomonadales bacterium (assembly GCA_034110645.1). Classification (GTDB taxonomy): domain Bacteria; phylum Pseudomonadota; class Gammaproteobacteria; order Pseudomonadales; family Balneatricaceae; genus Njordibacter. The sequence continues at coordinate 11,063 of JAWUYU010000018.1, read as the reverse complement.
GGTGATAAGTGGGCGTAGAACTAGGCCTTCAGTCACACGATCAATCACAGCTAAGTTGGTTAGGGTTTGGCTAGACACCTGAGCTATACTTTCACCGGTGATCAAGGCCTTGGCTTTAACTTTAACCGCTACTCGCTCCGCTGCCCTAAGCATCATACGCTTTAGCACCACACCCATATGAGAATGGTGCACATTTTGCAATATTTCGCCTACAACTTCTTCAAACGGTACAGATATGAACTTAACCCGCGCAGAAGAACCAAACTTTTTCCACAAATAATAGGACACCTGCTTCACCCCCGCTTCGTGGGCTGCTCCTCCTAAGTTGAAAAACACAAAATGAGTTTTTGCACCACGTTTCATAGTGAGGTAGCTGGCAACAATAGAATCAAAACCACCAGATATAAGTGATACTACTGCTTCTTGACTACCTTGTGGATAACCACCTATACCGTCAATGCGGCGCTCTACTACAAAAATCGTCTCGTCTTTCACTTCCAAGTTAACCGTTACTTCTGGTGTGTGAAGGTCTACTCTTAGAGCTTGAGTGTGCTGTAACAAACCAAAGCCTAAATAACGCTCCATTTCACCAGAGGTAAAATCATGTTGCCCCGAACGCTTCACACGCACCACAAAACGCTTACCTATTAAGCGCTCAGACCAAACACTTGTTACTATTCCCAGCACTTGGTCAAAGTTTTCTAAGGGGTGTTCCTGCACTTCAATAATATGGGCTATACCTGAAGTGTCGCCCAGCGCCATAACAATCTCTTCGTATAGGGCATCCGCCTCTGGTGGACAGTTGACGTCGATACGATCCCATAAACCACGCACCTTAATCTTTGGCTCAATCCGTTGCAGGATGACCCGTAAGTTAGACTGCAGCCGTTGGATAAAACGCTTTCTTACAGGGCGACTTTTGATTGTAATTTCAGGGAACAGTTTAACAATAAATTTCATGGCTTAAGTATCAAAAGGTTTCAGAAGGTTCCAAACGATTAAATAACGGAATCTTCTGCTATTATACCAATGAACAGGAGGCAAGCTCTATGCCGAACACACAAACAATTAACGGCAGCTGTTTATGCGGCCAAATACGTTACAAAGCCGTTGCAGTGCCGCTATTTCAAGCCTATTGTCATTGTCAGGATTGTCGTAAGAATGGCGGTTCTGCATTTGCTGCCTTAGCATTTGTACCTATTGAAAGCCTTAGTTGGCAAGGTAAAGCTCAAACTTTTAGCCACAGCTCCGATTCAGGCAGCACTATGACTAAGCACTTTTGCCCTCACTGCGGCAGCCAATTATTTGGCACTAACAGCGCTAGACCAGACCGAATACATATCAAAGTAGGCACTATGGAAAATGCCGAATGGTTTCAACCGCAATGTAATGTGTGGGCCAGCAGTCGCCTTCCCTCTACGCCAGTGAGCCCATATGTGAAAGACTTTGATAGCATGCCTATTGTTCCAATTAAAAAATAGCCCAACGTACCAACCCTAGTGCCAATTGGAAATTTTTAATGGCTTTACCACTAATATTTCCTATTGGCGATAATTTAATGGTTATTTTCCTTTTTTAGGTAAAAATATCGCATTAGAAATCATGCTCAATCACTCTAAAATTTCATCTAAAAAAATCCTTCAACCTTTTGATATATAACAATTTAAATACAATAATTTATATTTCCTTTGGTAACCAATAGGAAACACAAAAAGCGCTGGCATTTAAACGTCATTCATTGTGGTTAGAGCATTGACTGACGCCATGTGATGATGCAAATTGTGCTCATAACCTTAAATGGACCCGCATTATGAGCGAACAAAAACAACAACAGCCCAACCTCAACGACTACATTACCCAGCAACGTCAAAAATCCTGTTTTGCAGGCTTTCCATTAGAAGGCAAGCGGGTTATAGACTTATCCAGTGTAGTAGCGGCCCCTTACTGTGCAGCTCTACTGGGTGATGCAGGCGCGGAGATTATTAAGGTTGAAAATCCACTGGCGCCAGATGCTCTGCGAGGATGGGGTACCCATGCCGAAACTGGTATAGAGCCTTACCACGCCTATATTGGCAGAAATAAACTACCTATCACTCTCAATCTTAAGTCAGAGGCAGGCAAACAGGCCTTTTTGGACCTCATTCAATCTGCCGACGTGCTAATAGAAAATATGCGTTTAGGTGTTATGGATCGCTTGGGCTTAAGCCACGACAAGTTACTGGAGCTTAACCCTGGCCTCATTATTGGCAAGGTATCTGGTTATGGCATGACCGGCCCTCACGCTCACCAGCCAGGATTTGGCACCTTAGCCGAAGCTTACAGTGGATTCTCTTACCTTAACGGTTATGAAAACACTGGCCCTACCAGCCCACCTATTGCTCTGGCAGACCTTACCACTGGCATTCACTTAGCCTATGCCGTAAGCCTTGCACTACATCAAAGTAAGCGCAGAGAAAGTGGCGGCCAAGTGGTAGACATCTCGTTGTACGAACCTTTATTTGGTTACTTAGGTGGTGAGTTTATCGGTTATCAACTCACAGGTGAAATCCCCAAGCCTATCGGTAACGAGCTTAGGGCCGCAGCCCCTCGTAACAACTACCAGACCAGTGATGGATTGTGGGTTGCGATGTCTTGTTCCAACCAAAAAACATGGGAGCGCTTAGCCGAAGTGATGGGGCAGCCACAGCTTGTCCGCGACCCTCGCTTCAAGACCAACAACGATCGCATTCAGGCTGATAGCCGCGCAGCTCTCAATCAAATTATAAAAGCATGGGTGTCAGGTAAAACCAACCAAGAGGCACTAGAGTTATTCCGTAAAGAAGGCATCACAGCAGGCCCTATTATGTCTATGAAGGAAATAGACGAAGATCCACACTACGAAGCTCGTGGCAGCATTATCAGGGTGACAGACCCGGTATCGGGTGTAGAACTTAAAATGCCTGGGGTGCCATTTCGTATGGGAAACGATTCAGAGGCCAATAAGAAATCTAAGCTTCGCTTCCCTGGTCTGCCTATGGGTTCTGCGAACCAAGTGGTGTACCGAGATTTATTAGGCTATAGCCAAGAGCAAATAGATCAGCTTGGTTAATACCAAAATCGAGTTGATCTATTTAACCGATGACCATCAATGAGTTTTCTTAGAGTTGATATGAAAAAACGCCATTAAACTCATCATTTCATCAGCATGCTGACTCATAGAGTCCGTAGCCGCGGCAGTTTCTTCTACTTGAGCAGCATTACGCTGGGTAATTTCATCTATTTGTTCTATGGCTTTATTAACTTGTAATATACCCTCAGATTGCTCTTTACTGGCACCTGCAATTTCCGTGACAATGGAACTAACCTGAGTAATCGCATCTACAATCTGCCCCATTGAAACAGCGGACTTTTGCGCCAAATCGGTACCCACTTGTATTTTATCGACACTGTCTGCAATGAGCTGCTTTATGTCCTTAGCAGCATTGGCACTGCGTTGTGCTAAGTTGCGCACTTCTTGGGCTACTACGGCAAACCCACGCCCTTGCTCTCCTGCCCTTGCAGCTTCTACCGAAGCATTAAGTGCCAGCAAATTGGTTTGGAAAGCAATACTGTCTATCACGCTTACTATTTCTGCTATTTGTTTACTGCTCGCACTAATTTCCAACATGGCCTGAGCCGTTTGTTCAGCAATTTTTCCACTAGAACTTGCCGCCTCACTTGTGGCTTTAGCTATCTCATCAGCCTGCCCAGCACTGTCTGAATTTTGCTGCACTGTGGCGGTTAGTTCCTCTATACTGGTAGCCGTTTGTTCCAGACTAATTGCCTGCTCTGTAGTAGAGTTACTTAAGCTCATATTACTGTTAGATATCTCATGCGAGCGAACACTTATTTCATCACCAGCGTTTCTTATCTTAGACACAGCCTCATTAAACTTATTTAACGTTGTAGTTAATGAAGCCTGCAAACTTGCGTACTCACCTTTATAACTACCTTCCATGTGTACCGACAGATTGCCACCAGCCATAGCCTCTAGTACCCGTTGGGTTTCATTGACAGGTTCAATCACCGTATCAAGGATACGGTTTATACCTTTAGCAACTACCAACTTAAAGCCTGCAAAGGAGTTACTGTCTATTCTTGCCTTAAGATCTCCATCTAAGGCTTTAGATATAAGACTCTCAATTTGACGCTCAGTATCTATTTCCTCAGTTAAATCTTCCCACTCTAATATGCAACCAAGGCGACTACCTTCGCTATTAACCACCGGATTAATTTCTATGGAAAAAGTTAAAGCGGAAAAATCAACATTAGACTTATGCGTAGATGTCAAAGACGACAAGTTTTGATGGAGTGGGTCTGTAAGCAAAGATGTGATATTAGTATTGAGTAGATTGTTGGCGTTAAAGTTTGGCACTGACTCACTAAACTGCACTTCTTCCACCTTAAATTTATCAACCAAAGCGTTATTAATATAAACCAGCTTACCCTGGGTATCTATAATCATGACGCACCCAGTAACGCTATCTAAGGCCATACGTACGCGTAAGTTTTCATTAGCTAATACGCGTTCTTGTTGTTGTTTAACCTCCCCAGCTTTACCTTCTTCAATATATCGCACTAAGACTCTTGCCATAGTGCCTATTTCGTCTCGCCGATTATTATCTGACACTACGACATCTAGATCACCACGCCTAGCCTTGCGCATGGCAGCGGCCAAACGGTTCATCGGTTTAGTTAAGCGCTCATGGACAAGCAGGCTTAACAATATCAACATAATTAATGTTCCAGCACCAGCCCATTTATATATTCCAGTTTCAAAATCACTACGCGCCTGTTTCGACTGCATAGAAAATGTGGTGTTATTGGCAGCAAAAGACAAGTTCACTATTTGAGTAATGTTCCTCAAAATATTACTCATTGTTCCTAAGCTCGCATGATATAGCTCAAGCTTTTTACTGGTATCATCTTTATTACTATTTTTGGCTTTGAACAATGATTTTTCATCCAAAAAACCAAGCGTTTTCGTTGCCGAGGTAGCGTAGTCGCTATACAGATCAGTTAGCATTCCAGACTTAACTTGGAAATGTTTAATTTCTAACCACAATTTCAGCTCAGCGGTTAATTCCTCACCAGCAAGTTGCTCTGCCTGAGCAGATTCATCGCTCATAATAAGCTGTTGCAGCTTTAACAAGGCCACGAAACGGATACCTTGTGCCACTATTGCAGATGTGGCTTCGCCTACTAACTGCACAGAGGCATTTACATTGGTGGTGTCTCTTTGCCTACTAAGCAATAGATTTTGCATATCTATGGCAATTTGATACAAGCTGAATTCTAATTTAGAAAAACTGTCTATTTGTGTAGTCACCTGTGCTGCAATAGCTGTTTGTTCTGCTATTAACAGCTTAGAAAGAATGACATCATCATCGAATTTTTGGTTTGTTATTAACAGATATTTCCATGCAAATAATGACAACAAAAGGACAGGCAGAAAAATAATAGCGACCGCCTGCGTGCCTAAATTAATGCGGAATTTATAGCCAGTTTTAGAAACTTTCATAATATACGTGCCCTGCATTAAGGTTTCAACGTGTGATAAACATGTGATATTAAACCAATTATATATCTAAGTTCTATATTTAGGTGGGGAACATGTGATTATTTTTATATACAACGCAAAAAGGGTAGCCTTAGCTACCCTTTTTTCAAGTAACGTTAACCTTTAACGGTAAGTTACTTGCTCCCCTTCATGACTTTCTGGACGAGCAATGCTGCCTATCATGTCAGCTAGAGAAACCTGGCCAATCACTTCGCCATCACGCATAACATTAGCACTAACCACATCAGCTTTAACCATAGCTGGCATGCCTAATTCCAAAGTAAGACTAGAAGGTAATTCCAAACCAGAGTCAGTAGAACCTGGTTTCATTACCGCACTTACATCCAATACACGGGCACGGTTGATGTCTTTAATGAAATCACGTACATAATCGTCTGCAGGATCCAAAACAATTTCTTGTGGTGAGCCTTGCTGGATTACTGCACCGTCACGCAAGATAACAATATTGTCACCTATGTGCAGCGCTTCATCCAAATCGTGAGTGATGAATATAATGGTTTTATGAAGTTCTTCTTGTAAATCCAACAATATATCTTGCATGTCTTTACGAATCAATGGATCTAAAGCCGAAAAGGCTTCGTCCATCAATAGTATTTCGGCATCAGTAGCTAAAGCGCGGGCCAAGCCTACACGTTGCTGCATACCGCCAGACAACTGTGCTGGGTAGTTGTCTTCAAAACCCGACAAACCTACTCGGTCGATCCACTTTTGTGAACGCGCCTTCATTTCGTCTTTGTCAGTGCCTTTAATCTTCAGGCCATAACTAACGTTGTCGATAACTGTGCGATGAGGCAACAAGGCAAACTTTTGGAATACCATAGACATTTTGTTACGACGAAACTCGCGTAACTCCTTGTCCGACATTGCCAGTACATCTTCACCATCAACAAATATCTGACCAGAGGTAGGCTCGATCAAACGGTTTAAGTGACGAATCAAGGTTGATTTGCCAGAACCCGACAAACCCATAATTACCTGAATGCGTCGTGCAGGGATGTCTATATTTACATTACTTAAACCTAGAACATGTTGATGTTCAGCCTGCAATGATCCCTTAGAGGCACCATCTTCAACCTTTTGCACCATGTCTTTGCCGTTAGGGCCAAAAATCTTATATAGATTCTTAATAGAAACCTTAATATCAGACACCATGGCCTCCTTGACGGTGCTTTTGCAACCGCTTACCGTATGCTTGTGAAACTCGGTCAAATATAACGGCCAAAGCTACAATGGCCAAGCCGTTCATTAAACCTAATGCTAAGTACTGATTAGATACAGCTCTTAATACAGGTACACCAAGGCCTTTAACGCCGATCATTGATGCAATAACCACCATGGCTAAGGCCATCATGATGGTCTGGTTAACACCTGCAAAGATGTTTGGAAGTGCTAAAGGAATCTGCACATCAAATAGTTTTTGTCGATAGCTAGAACCAAACGATTCGGCAGCTTCAAGTACTTCTTTGTCTACTAGGCGAATGCCCAAATTAGTTAATCGCACAATAGGAGGAAGTGCGTAGATACACACGGCAATTAAGCCTGGCACTTTACCAATACCGAGCAACATAACTACTGGGATCAAATATACGAAACTTGGAATGGTTTGCATTATATCTAAGATAGGAGTAACGCCCGCTTGTAAACGGTTGGAACGGGACATCAATATGCCAAGAGGTATGCCAAGGCCAATACACAAAAAAGTGGCCACAGAAATAATAGCTACAGTGGCCATGGTGTCTTCCCACATACCAAACCAGCCGATGGCCAAAAACGATACTATGGTACCAATCACGATGGGAATACTACGTGCGCCAAGCCATGCTAGAACCGCAAATATCAAAATCATCAGTGGCCAAGGTGCGTTGATTAATAATTTTTCAAACCACACCATAAAAAACATTAACGGATCAAAAAAGCTTTCAATCGCTTCACCGTTGTCTCTAGAGAAATCTTTAAAAGCAAAGTCGATGCCTTTTTTCAAATCTCTTAACTCTGTTCGCCCTAAGGAGGGAAATTCGTCAAATATTGCCACAATTAATCCTATATAGTAAAAATTAAAAAAAAGGGCCTACTAAGTCAAATTTAGCAGGCCCTTTAAATGATCTTTAGATTAGTTTAAAGATTTTTTGATCAGATTAGCAGCTTGAACACCAACCCACTGAGTCCAAAGAGACTCATAGTTTAACAAAAACTCAATCGCAGCATCTTCGCCACCAGCTTGGTTGTCGCCCATGTATACTAGCATTGCGCCCATTTCGGCTGCTGGGAATACACGCTTACCAAAGTAAGCCACTGCTTTTGGATCGTTGTTGTTAATAAACGAATCAGTAACGATTGTGTTTATTTCAGACGCGCTCCACGCAGATTGTTGTGGCTCCATACAGTTGGCTTGAGTAAGACAGTTAGTCCAGTGATCCATTTCAACGAATGGCACACCAAAATCAACCATCTCCATATTAAACTTGCCCATCATCGCTGTTGGAGACCAGTAGTAACCAAAGTAGTCCTCACCACGATCCACAGCTTTAGCCATAGCACCATCAAGACCAGCAGCCGAACCTGGATCAACCAAAACCCAACCTTTAGCTTCCATGTCAAACGCACGGAACAAGTTAGCGTTCACTTGCTGACAACCCCAACCTGCAGGACAGCCTACAAAAGCGCCTTTAGATGGATCTTCGTTGAATGGGAATAGGTCTGGACGTTCAATAATATCAAGCACAGTTTTTAATTCTGGGTGATTAGCCATTGTGTAGTCAGGAACAACCCAACCTTCACCAGCACCAGCGATCGGCTTAGGGTTTACTGAATGCAAGCGACCTGATTCAAACGCTGCAAGTAGAGGAACTTCTACAGCTTGAGTCCATAATTCAGGGGCAACGTCTGGCACACCTTTAGTGTCCATAGATGCGAATGTAGTTAGCGTTGCGCCAGGGATCAGCTCTACAGAACAACCGTAGCCAGCTTCTAGGATGATTTTGTCTACGTTAGCCATAAACTCGGCAGATGCCCAGTTCATTTCTGCAATAGTTACTTCTCCACAGGCAGCAACAGCGCCTTGTGACATGGCGGCGGCTACACCGGCAGCGGCCAAACCTTTAACAAATTTATTCATTTACAGCTCCAGGGTTTATTATTAGATAGAATTAGTCTTTAAGCGGTGATAAAAAATAGCAAAATAAAACAGCAATCGCAAGGCCTAAGCCCCGTTCAAAAATGCCTCTGCCGCACATAGATATATATACGCCGTAACAAGTCTACTTTGGTATACCACACTTAACAACCGCCACCTATGGATAATAGCAGATAACTTTAGCATCACATAAAAATTTGATATTTAGGTAAGTACTACTTAGTTGAAACAAAAGAGGACTCACGGAAATACTTGCCGCTCTCACTCATGCTGCCAGTGACGCTTAAACTTTTGTTCGCTGCTGAGTCAGTTACATCGAGATTTACACTCGTTTTTTTGTTAAATTATTTCATTTTAACTCAATATAAAGTGTCTGCTTAACGAGACAATATAAAAGGCTACAACCTTTACCACTTAAGCTGGCTATGTTTGTTTAGAATACTTTTTGAACTCAGTGCCAAAAACTTCACTCCATTTATCAATAGCTCGGTCTTCCTTACCCTTTGTTTCGAAATCTCGAGCACTTTTAGCTTTTAAATAATCTAAGAAAGCTTGCTTTGATATTGTGTCTCGATCCTCTTTAGACAATGAATTGAGGTCGCCACGAGAGCCTATAGGGTCGATACACTTAATTAATACGTTTTTGTGGATCGCATGTAATGCACCAGAAATATCCAAATCAGAAAATTCTGACAATGGGTTTATCTTACTTTCACAATAGTTAAAAACTATGGCTTCTAATAAGGAGTTTGGGATTTTTGGGAGCAACTGCTCTCGGCACCAGTATTTTAAATACCGAATCAAGTCAATCATGAAACTGCCGTGGTACTTATCTAACTGTTTTAAGCGGGCAGCAATCTGATTAGGTTGTATTGGGTACCAGTGGTTTTTGCCATTAGGCACTAAATAAGAAACGACTTCATCATTCTCTCCCTTCAAAAAAAAACCAAAGCGGATATTGTATATCCATAAATAACCTTTTTCACGGAATGTAACCCCACCGTTTAAATCGACAGTCACGTTCTTTGCATGTTTAAAAATTTTTAAATGCTCAGCCAAGTTTTCGTTCATAATGGTGGGGCTGAGGTATTTTTGCTGATCACACATATTCACAAAGCGACCGGACTTGTTGCCTGCTCTTACCTTATAATTATCATGATTATAATCTAATCCGTCGTTCAACCAGCCCATGCATAAGACTACCTCTATACTTTTGATGTGGCGAATATGGGTATTCATACCGTAGTCACAAACCACAACCCAATGGTCATTATCCAACTCAGGTATGTCTTCAGCTGCAACAGCCAGTTGGTGTATCTGGTCCATGGTTTGATTTATATGATTATGCGCCCGCAGCGATTCACTATCATCACAATAAATTTCGTGTTTGAATAATTCACTAAATGCTCTATCTACATTTATAGCCAAGGTTAATCCTCATATTTTGGTCCTGAATAATTGTCCTGCTTGCTATAAAGGGTTACGCCTTAAACATAAATAATCCCAAGATTAGATTGAGCTTTAGCATATACTTGCTCAGCAGCGACCACTGTCTTTAGATATAGGCTATTTCTATACTTTTGCCCGTAATTTAACGTTTCTTTAGTTGTTTTTCCCTCATATTGATGTATTTAATCTATGTCTCAGAAAAAGGAACTGCAAGTGCCATAGGTTTTTTTCAAAAAATGGCACAGGCCTCATATACAGAGGAGCCGTGGCAAAAGGAATATACCATGAGCAAGTCAATAAACACCAACTTAAAACTGGTCATAAACCAGAGTACTAACTTGCCCTTAGAGCTAACAACTGCCTCAGTAGAGTTACTTGCTGATGCAGCCACGCTAGGTAGTACGCTCATAACAGAAGTTGTACCAACCGCCAAGAATGTAGACAAGCTTGGTGACAGTTTGGAATGACAACGAATTTACATCAAACTCTTATAAAGAGGGCCAGTAAGCCAAGAAGGTGTAAGCAGCTGATGATGCAAGTTAGCTAAACCGAGGACAGCAGGTTAATGCGGGGCTAAACTAACAGTCAGACAAAACCCTTAGAGTGATCATATGGTTCAACCAAGTTCATTCAGTGAGGGGTCTAGCAGGACTGGTAAAAAATAAAAAAAGGCGTTCTACCTGACGGTTCCGTTATTTGGAATAACAAAAAAGTCCTTATAACATAGCGCCTTAGATAAAGAAAATGGCGCGCCCGAGAGGATTCGAACCTCTGACCGCTCGGTTCGTAGCCGAGTACTCTATCCAGCTGAGCTACGGGCGCGCTATACCTTGTTCCGGCGGATGCCGTATCAGGGAGGCGTATCTTAACGGGAGTAGAACA